>NZ_DGVO01000037.1:49785-69291 GCF_002394995.1 Bifidobacterium sp. UBA4282 | reverse complement strand
CGGGCAACGGGGGAGAGCCCCGCCATTACCCCGGCGGTCACCGTGGCGCGGTGGCCCAGGCGGCGGAACGGCTGCGGGCGGTCGCCGCGCAGGTATCGGACCTGTGCGAGGACGCGGCGTTGGAGGAGCCCCGCCAGCTCGACTTCGGTCTGACGGATGTGGTCTACGAGTGGGCCGAGGGCGAAGGGCTGTATCGTGTGCTGTACGGCACGGAGCTGACCGGCGGCGATTTCGTCCGCAACGCCAAGCGGTTGGCCGATCTGCTGCAGCAGATCGCCGTGGCCGAGCCGTATCTGGGGGAGGGCGGCGCCGATGTGGCACGGACCGCGCGACTGGCCATGGAGCAGGTCAATCGCGGTATCGTGGCGTATTCGGGGGTTGACTGACGACCCGGGGGAATACCTGGGAATAACGGACACGTCCGAACTGTTTTGTAGCGTAAAGGAAACGAACAAGGAGGCATGGCAACATGGCGGAACGCAGTCTGCGCGGTATGAGCATCGGCGCGAAGTCCCTGGAGTCCGACGAGAACGTCGATTTCGCGGCACGAAACGACGTGGCGTATATCTGTCCGAGGGGGCATCGCACGATTCTGCCGTTTGCGGAGGAGGCCGAGGTCCCGGACGAGTGGGAGTGCCGTTGCGGCGCCGTGGCCCATCGTGAGGGCGATGAGGACGCCGAGGCCAACGAGATCACCAAGCCCACCCGCACCCACTGGGATATGCTGCTAGAGCGCCGCAGCATCGAGGAGCTGCAGACCCTGCTGGACAAGCGGCTCCAGATGCATCGCGACGGTTGGATTCCCGACTACGAGTAAGACGATTCACCTGTTCTTCAGCAGAGATTCGATGCCCGGTCAACTCGAACGGGCATACTGATGTGTCAGACGTCACGAATATCGACGGTGTGGGCCGGAGCGGCCCGAGAGGAGAAACCATGACCAATCATCCGAAGAAGGTCGTCCTGCTGGATCTGGACGGCACACTCACGCAGTCCGATCCCGGCATCATCGCCTGCGTCATCAAGGCGTTCGAGGGCATGGGACTGTCGGTTCCGGATGACGACGAGCTGCATCGCTTCATCGGCCCGGCCATCATCGAATCGCTGCGCCGCAACCATGTGCCCGAGGACCTGCTGGACCGTGGCGTTGAGATCTACCGCGATTACTACGCCAATCAGGCCGTGTTCGACGATCCGAACAACCCGGGTCAGAAGGTGCCGGGCCGCTTGGTCAACACCGTGTATCCGGGCATCCCGGAACAGCTGGCCGCATTGCGCGCCAAGGGGTATGTCCTGGCCATCGCCACCTGCAAGCCCGAATACCAGGCCGTGCCGATCTGCGAACATTTCCATGTGGACCGCATGGTGGACGGCATCTACGGCGCCAGCAAGGACAATTCGCGCATCGACAAGGACCAGGTCATCCGGTATTGCTTCGATCTGATCGGTTTCGACGCCGAGGCCGGCGATCGCGCGGTGATGGTCGGCGATCGCTGGACCGACATCGACGGCGCCCGTGCCTGCGGCGTCGATACGATCGGTTGTCGATGGGGTTATGCGGAACCCGGTGAGATGGAGGAACACGGCGCGTATGAGATCATCGACCGCGTCGACCAGCTCGCCGACGCCGTGGAACGCTACTTCGCGCAGTGAGACTATTATCCGATAATGTACGTTATGTCAGAAAAGGAAGTGGCGTAAGTATCGGTCGGATGGTTATCTCCACTATCGGATGACCGTTGCGTCTTCATCGCCACGTCCCATCAGACGCATCACATATGGGTGAAGGGACGGATGTCAATTCCGTTCCTTCACCCATATTGATTGATATAACGGCCAAAGTTACACGCATGCAGCGCAAAGCCACACGTCGCGCGTTATTGCTTATCCGTCGTCGCATGCGTGGCATGCAGCGCGGCGCCCATCTCCGTGTAGGTGGCCCGCTGCGCCTGCAAGATCATCAGCACCAGCTCCGTGCCGATCAGCAGCACACTGACGATGCCCGCGGGCCATGCCGCGGAGATGTAGAACGCCAACGCGTCGGCGCCGAACGAATCCTGGCATACCTTGCCGATGACGAACGGCACCATCGCCAGAATCAACGACGCCAACTGGGCGCCGATAACCGGCCAACGTACCGGCTCCACGTCGGGATGTCCGGGCTGCAGCAGCTTGCCGCGCCTCACGCAGATCACGCACACGACCACGGCCCAGATTATGGACACAATCCAGAACACTGCCGGAAGCAGATCGATCATCGACGCCTCTCCCCTATGCCATTCAATGAATCCGTCAGGCGCGTCACGCGGCCTGACGTGCCGCCCGCTGGGCCTCAAGCTTCTTCCGCATACGCATGGCGGTCAGCTCGTCGATCGGGCGACCGGACGACAACGCGGCCGGCTTGGACGCAAGATCCACGTAATCCTCATGCTCCAGCGCCTCATCGATCTCGTGCCACAACGAGCCGACGGACACCCCGAACACGGCCTTGCCGCTATGCAGCAGATCCAGCATCTGTTCGCTGGTTGTGCACTCGTAGACCTGCTGCCCGTCGCACATGATGGTGACGTCGGCCAGCTGTGCCGTGGTCCGCCTGGACAGGAAGCCGATGGCGGCGGTCACGTTCTGCAGGTTCACGCCGGCGTCCAGCAGCCGCTTGGACACGGCCAGGATGACCACATCCTTGAACGAGTACAGACGCCGTGAACCCGAACCGTGCGAGGGCGTGATCGACGGCTCGACGATCTGCTTGCGCGCCCAGTAATCCAGCTGACGGTATGTGATGCCGGCGACCTTGGACGCCACGGTGCCGCGGTATCCGCGTCGGGTGTCCTCCGCATCCTCGGTGGCGAACAGCTCCCCCTGCACCGCCCCTTCCGCGGACAGATCGACACGATCCTTCAGCGGAACATGCAGATGCAGCTCCACATCATGATGCCGTTCGACCATAGTCCACTCCTTCAACTCACACGGACGCCGTCAGAAGTTACGTTTCCTGCAACCAGTCTAATCCGTCCGAGCGTACCAGATCTAGGAGATAACGGCGGATTTGGTGAAGAAGACCAGCCGGAACTTGCCGATCATGATCTCGTCGCCATTCTTCAGCTGCGCGCGCTCGACACGCTGGCGGTTCACATAGGTGCCGTTCAGGCTTCCGGAATCCACCACGGTGAAGACGCCATTGGATCGGATGAACACCGCGTGGGAACGGGAGACGGTAGAGTCGTCGAGCAGGATGTCGGCCCGCGAATCACGGCCCACGGTCACCTTGTCCTCGTCAAGCAGGTACCGCGAGCCGGAGACCGCTCCCCTGGTCGAGATCAGCAACGCCGTCCCCTCGGACAGGCGGGCGATGGTATCGAGATCCTCCTGGGTCAGGGGACGATCGCCTGTGGAGGTGACGGGGATGGTAATAGCGGGCAGACCGATGATGGTCGTCTCGCCTGCGCTTGGAATCGGTTCAGTCATACTGGCTATTCTACAGTCTTTGCGTACCGGTATTGCGGAACCGAGGCGACCTCGTCGATTTTCACCAGATCGGACGAGGCCACGTCCACGTCGGCGCCAAACTTCACCTTGAGCCGTGACCCGACGCCGCCGGCGATGTTCACGGCATTCTGCAGATTCTGCGAGTCCCCGATGGCCTTGATGACGTACGGGCTGGACAGGGTCTGGCCGTCGCAGACCAGCCCGTTCTCACCATCGGCGATATAGGTCTGGGTGATGACGCGGACGTCGTTGATGGCGATGACCTCGGCGCCGGCGTTGCGCAGTTCCTCAATCAGGCTGAACATGGTGGCGGCGTCCACGGCCTCGATGGAACCATGCGTGACGCGTATCGTCACCCCCTCCCCCTCGGCCGGCAGACGGCCGGAGAGGATGCCGCTGGTCTGTTCGTTCTGCTCGGCGATGCGTTGGGCCTCCTGCTGCTTATCCGAGGCCTCCTGCAGGGAGTTCAGCTGCTCCTGCAGCTCGTCGCGGCGCTGCTCCTGCTGCTGGATCTGGTTGCTGGTCTCCGAGATCAGGCGCGTGAGCTCCTCCTCGCTCATCGTCTCGTACGCCGAACGCGTGTTGTTGAGCTGGATGACATAGCCGTACCCCAGCAGGGCGCACAGCAGAACCACGAACACATTGGTGATGAGCCTCGCCTTGCTGCGGTTGGCGTCCAGCGACGACGTGCGTTTGGGTTTGCGCGCGACCACCGGGAACGAACCGGTCTCCACCCGGTCGTTCTCCTTGTCCTTCGCGTGCTGCCGGTGCATCCGGCTCAGCGTGTCATCGGCTTCGGGTTTGCGCATGGCCATGGGTTCAGCCCCTGAAGATGAAGCGGCGGATGGCCGACACGTTCGAGAAGATGCGGATGCCCAGCACCACGATAACCGCGGTCTGCAGCTGAGATCCCACACCGAGCTGGTTGCCAAGCACCACCAGCAGCGTGGCGGTGATGACGTTGGTGAAGAACGAGATCACGAACACCTTGTCGGAGAAGCTGCGCTGGAAGTACGCCCGTGCGGCACCCAGCAACGCATCCAGCGCGGCCACCACCATGATGGGCAGATACGGCTGCAGAAACACCGGAATATCCGGTCGGACGAAGATGCCGACCACCACGCCGATAATCAATCCCAGTACTGCCGCCATCACTCGCTCCTTCTTGCGTGGGTCACATCGCCGGAAACCGCCGCTTCCAGTCTAATCGAATCGGATTTCGCCACCTGCGGATAGATGCCCGATTCGGCATACGATTCGTATAACGCCGGCTGGCTATCCGCACTCACGGCACAGGCCAGCGCATCCTTGTCCCCGATGGCCTGGATGGTGTACGGGCTCTCAATCGAGTTCACGCCGATGAGGATCGTCTGCCCCGCGGTTCGGATGGAGGTCTGCACACCCAATCGATACCCGTTGACGGCCATCGCCTCCGCGCCGGACTGCCAGAGCAGCGATACCAGCTGCTGCAGGTCGGCATCGGTCACCACACGGATCTGCCCGCCGGAGGATTCGCGCGGCAGTGCGCCGTCCGCTGCGATCGGGTCGGCGAGCGTCAGGGTGATGCCCTCCCCCTCCACCGGCAGCATGCCGCTGCTCAGCTCGTCCTGAATCAACGTGTCGTTCTGCCCGTAATCGGCCATATTCTTTGTGATCTCATCGATCTGTCCGCGCAGGTCGTTGATCTGCCCGGTCAGGTCCTCGACCTGACTGGTCTGGTCCTCCAATTCGGACGCCCAGCTCTCGCGCACGGCACGACGCGGATCGGTATGCAGCTGCTGCACGAAGAGCGCCCCCGCGAATCCGACCGCCACACAGATCACGAACACCACCACGCGCGTGGCCCATGTGGCCGCCGGAGACGATGGTTTCCTGGCCAACCGCGAATCCATGAACAGCGGATCCATCGGTCGATTGGTCAGGTCGTCGATCAGTTTCAACGAGTCATCGTCCAGCCTGCGGCGGTGCCCCCGCACGGCACCGGCCCCGCCCGCCGGCCGTACATGGTGGGAATCCACCGCGGCAACCGACGCGGAGAACACGGCCCGCCTGCGTAGCGGGGTGTTCTCCTGCTCCACAGGGAACGAACGTGGCGCGTCGTCGATCGGCATCATTCACCGTTCCTGGCGGAGCAGCTCAAGCCCCTGCCGGTAATAAATCACTCCGGCCAGCCAATACAGGGCCACACCCCAGATACCGGCGGCCAATGCCGCCAGATGGAGCAGATCGGCCGCCTGCGTGTTCCAGATATCCGAGAAGATCAGCGCCACGATGGACATCATCAGCATGGCCGTGCCGGTCTTGCCGACGAAGTGCACCGGCAACGGCCCGTAATCATGCTGGGCCAACACCAGTATCAGCACCGCCATCAGCACATCGCGCGCGCCTACCACGATCAGCATCCACCACGGTATGATGCCGGCGACGCCCAGGGCCAGGATGCTGCAGAAGATCAGCAGCCGATCGGCGATCGGGTCGAGGATCTGTCCGACCTTGCTCACCTGGTTGAACGTGCGGGCGATGATACCGTCCAGGCTGTCCGAAACGGCGGAGATGGCCAGGACGATCAGGGCCGTGATCATCTCGTGCCGCGCCACCAGCATCGCGATGATCGGGATGGAGATGATGCGCAGCACGCTGATGAGATTGGGAATCGTGAACACCATATCCCGAGCTTCAGGGCTGTATTGTGGTTCGCTGTTGTGCTCGTGTTCGCTCATTCTCTTTCCGCACCGCTACATTCTCGACGCCTGCAGCGCCGTGACGATGATCGCACGCGCCCCCACGTCATACAGGCGATCCATCAGCTGATTGACCTGGGCCTTGGGCACCATGACACGCACGGCCGCCCACTGCTTATCGTGCAACGGGGAGACCGTGGGGCTTTCGAAGCCAGGCGTGATGGCGACAGCGGCCGAGACCTTCTCCACGGGGATGTCGAAATCCATCAGCACATACCGTTGCGCGGTGAGCACGCCCTGCAGACGGCGACCCAGCACGGTCAGACGCCCGTCCTCGGCGTCCAGGCGCGGGGAGCGGATGAGAATCGCCTCGGAATGCAGGATCGGATCACCGAACACACGCAGGCCGGCATTGCGCAGCGTGGTGCCTGTCGAGACCACATCGGCGATCAGATCGGCGACGCCCAGCTGCACCGAGGACTCCACCGCGCCGTCCAGGTGGATGATGTCGGCGTGGATGCCTCGCCCGGTCAGGTAATCGGAGACCAGCTTGTCATACGAACTCGCCACACGCTTGCCGTCGATGTCCGCCAGCTCGTGGATCGGGGCGTCGTTCGGCGCCGCGAAACGGAACGTGGAGGCACCGAACCCCAGCTGCATGTGCTCGATGGCCTCGGTGCCGGAATTGAGCAGCAGATCGCGTCCGGTGATGCCGACGTCGATGGTGCCGCGTCCCACATACACCGCGATGTCCAGCGGACGCAGGTAGAACAGTTCGATCTCGTTGTCGGGATCCTCGACCACCAACTGGCGCGGGTTGCTGCGCAGCCGATACCCCGCCTCGGACAGGATGTTCCACGCGGGTTCCGAGAGCATGCCCTTGTTGGGCACGGCGATTCTGAGCATGTTATCTCCTTCGTCGGCGCGATGACGCCGTCATGGTCACAGATACTTGTACACGTCGTCGAGCGTGATGCCGCGGTCGATCATCATGACCTGGAGATGGTACAGCAGCTGACTCATCTCCTCGGCGGTGCGGTCGACACCCTCGTATTCGGCGGCAATCCAGGTCTCGCCGGCCTCCTCGACGATCTTCTTGCCGATGAAATGCGTGCCCTTATCGAGTTCCTCGACGGTCAGGGACCCCTCCGGGCGCGTGGCGGCCTTCTCGCTCAGCTCGGCGAACAGTGATTCAAACGTCTTCATAAGTGATACAGCACCTTTCAGGCCTTGAACGCGGCGGCGGCCTCATCGCGGATGGCGTCGATCGCCGCGGCGGGGTCCTCAACCCCGTACACGGCGGAGCCCGCCACCAGCACGTCGGCGCCGGCCTCGGCCACGATATGCGCGGTCTTGGGGCTCACACCACCGTCGACCTGGATCTTCACGTCCAGGCCACGACGGGTGATCTCGTCACGCAGGCGGCGCACCTTGCCCATCTGGTTGTCCAGGAACTTCTGGCCGCCGAAACCGGGCTCGACGGTCATGATCAGGATCATGTCGAACTCGTCGAGGATATCGAAGATCGGTTCCACCGGTTCGGCCGGGCGCACGGCGAAGCAAGCCTTGCAGCCCATCTCGCGCAGCTGGCGGGCCAGACGCACCGGGGCGTGGGTGGCCCCCATATGGAAGCTCACCGACGCGGCGCCGAGCTTGGCGTATTCGGGCGCCCAACGGTCCGGGTCCTCGATCATCAGATGTACGTCGACCGGCAGGTCGGTGACCTCGCAGATACGCTTGACGATCGGTTCGCCGAGCGTCAGGTTGGGCACGAAATGATGATCCATCACATCGACGTGAACGAGATCGGCGTTCGCGATCGCCTTGAGGTCACGCTCGAGATTGCAGAAATCAGCGGACAGGATGCTGGGTGCGATTTGAATGCTCATGGTACCTACTCTATCTTTCTTTTGCGACGTTATGACCGAGTCTAGCCGAGTGTCATGCAACATTGTCCGAATATTCCGTTTCCGCCGACGATTCGGACGACTCAGGTTCGGTCGGTTCGGATGCATCGGACGACTCGCCCGACGCCGGATGCCGGGTCTGTTCGCCCTGTTCGGCCTGTTCGGATGCGGTGACCGCGGCCAGGCGCTCCCGCAGCGGTTCGGGGGCGGAGCCGACGCGCTGCACGGCGATGAATGCGATGACGCCGCAGATGAACACCGCGATGGACACCCACACGTTGATCCGCACGCCGAGGAACGTATGGGCGTAATCGATGCGCAGCGCCTCGATCCAGGTGCGTCCGGCGGTATACCACATCACGTAGATCGTCAACAGCGAGCCGGCCTTGAGCACGGCCGCCGCCCTGCGTCCGATCCAAACGATGAGGGCCGCCCCGATCAGGTTCCAGATCAGCTCATAGAGGAACGTCGGGTGGTACAGCACGTCGGACCCGTCGATCTGGAGCCCCCACGGCAGCGTGGTCTGGCCGCCGTAGAGCTCCTGATTGAACCAGTTGCCCAGACGCCCGATGGCCTGGGCCACCAGCAGCGCCGGGGCCACGGCATCGGCCAGCAGCGCCATCGGATAGTGCTTGTGCCGGCACCAGCCCCAGGCGGCCAACGCGCCGAACAGGATGCCGCCCCAGATGCCCAGGCCGCCGTTCCAGATGCGGATCATCTCCATCGAATCGCCGTCGGGGCCGAAGAACCGTTCCGGCGTGGTGACGATGTGGTAGACGCGCGCACCGACGATGCCCGCCAGCACCGAGACGATGGCGATGTCGAGGATCTGGTCGAAGTCGCCGCCGACCTTTTTCCACCGCGCCGTGGTGATGGCCACGGCGGCGATGATGCCCGCCAGGATGCACAACGCGTAGATGTGGATGGTCAACGGGCCGATCTCGAAGGTGGAGATCGGCGGCGAAGGTATCGATGCTAGTGTCATAGTCCCCGATAGTAGTACGGAACCGCTCAGCGACGGGCGTTATGCACGCCCTCGGCCAACGATTCGACCTTGGCCGCCAGAACGGACAGGCCTTCGCGCACATCGCGCGCGGCGCGGCCGGTGTCGTCCAGCAGGGTGTGCACCAACGCCGAGCCGACAATCACACCGTCGGCGTAGCGGCCCACGGTGCGCGCCTGCTCGGGGGTCGAGACGCCGATACCCACGCAGACGTTCCGCGCCCCGGCGCAGCGCGTGCGCTCGACCAGCACCTCGGGGGACGAGGAGAGCGTGTCCCGCTCCCCCGTGACGCCCATGCGCGAGGCCGCGTAGATGAAGCCCCTCGCGTTGCGCGCGGCGTTCGCCAGACGCTCGTCGCTGGAATCCGGGGACACCAGGAAGATCCGGTCCAGTCCGTGCCGCTGCGAGGCCTCGATCCACTCGCCGGCCTCATCGGGGATCAGATCCGGCGTGATGATGCCGGCGCCGCCGGCGTTCGCCAGATCGCGCGCGAACCGTTCCACCCCGTAATGGAAGACCACGTTCCAGTAGCTCATGATCAGCGGCACGCCGCCGGCGTTCGCCACGGTCTCCACCGCACGGAACACGCCGGCCATGCGTTCGCCGTTGTCCAACGCCACCTGCGAGGCGGCCTGGATGACCGGGCCGTCCATCACCGGATCGGTGTAGGGCAGGCCGATCTCCACCGCGTCGACGCCATGCGTGACCATCGTGCGCAGCGCGTCATGGGTGGTTTCGGAATCCGGAAACCCGTACGGCATATAGCCGATGAAGGCAGGACGGTCCTGCGCGCGGAACGCGTCGAACATGGCCTCGCTGGGGCTGGGGCGGCGGCTGAGGCCCAACGGCTGTGGAGCGGTGGTCTGTGCTGTTGTCTGAGTCATCATGTTCACCTCTGTCTCACTCGCTGACGGCGTTGCCGTGCGCACCGTTGGCGTCCAGCGCCTTGCTCTGTTCATCGGTCAGGTAGCCGAACCAGCGTCCGGCCGTGGCCACGTCCTTGTCCCCGCGTCCGGAGAGGTTCACGATCATCACCGGTTCGTCGATCCCCCGCGCCTTGAGGTCGGCGGCGGCCTTGTAGGCGCCGGCCACGGCGTGGGAGCTTTCGATGGCGGGGATGATGCCTTCGGTTTCACACAGGTCCTTGAAGGCGTTCATGGCCTCGTCGTCGGTGGCATAGTCGTAGTTCACGCGGCCGATCTCCTTGAGCCATGCGTGTTCGGGGCCCACCGAGGCGTAGTCCAATCCGGCGGAGATGGAGTAGGTGTCCAGGGTCTGGCCTTCCTCGTTCTCCAGCAGATAGGACTTGGCACCCTGGAACAGGCCGATCTGGCCCGTGCCCGGAGCGAAGCGTATGGCGTGCTCGCCGGATTCGGGGCCGTGGCCGCCGGCCTCATAACCGTACAGGCGCACGCGCTCGTCGTCCAGGAAGGCGTTCATGATGCCAATGGCGTTGGAGCCGCCGCCTACGCAGGCGCAGATGGCGTCGGGGTGGTCGATGCCGTACTCGCTGCGCAGCTGCTCCTTGGCCTCCTCGCCGATGATCTTCTGGAAATCGCGGACGATGGTCGGGAACGGGTGCGGTCCGGCCACGGTGCCGAGCAGGTAGTGGGTGGTCTCCACGTTGGTGACCCAGTCGCGCAGCGCCTCGTTGATGGCGTCCTTGAGGATGCGGGAGCCGAGCTTGACCTCCACCACCTCGGCCCCGAGCAGTCTCATGCGGGCCACATTCAACGCCTGGCGGCGGGCGTCCACCTCGCCCATGTAGACACGGCACTTGAGCCCGAGCAGCGCGCAGACCGTGGCTGTGGCCACACCGTGCTGGCCGGCGCCGGTCTCCGCGATCACGCGGGTCTTACCCATGCGCTTGACCAGCAGGGCCTGGCCGAGTGCGTTGTTGATCTTGTGGGCACCGGTGTGGTTCAAATCCTCGCGCTTGAGGAACACGCGCGCGTTGATGCCGACGCGTTCGTTGAGCCGCTGCGCGAACCGCGGTACCTCGGTCAGCGGCGAGGGCCGCCCGACATACAGCCGGTTGAGGCGGTCGAACTCCTCGCGGAACGCGGGATCGGCCTTGGCCTCGTCGTATACCTGTTCGAGTTCGGTCAACGCGTGGATCAGGGCCTCGGGCACGAACCGGCCGCCGAACCGGCCGAAATACGGGCCGTTATGCTCCGCCAGCGGACGGCGTTCCGACACCTTCACGCGCCTGCCGGCCTCCACCAGCCGCTTGACGGCCAACTCATGGTCTTCGGCCGTGGCCACGCCCTCGCCCACCAGCACGGCGTCGGCACCGGCACGGGCGTAGTCCTCCAGTTCCACCGGGCCGAACACGCCGGATTCCGCCACCTTGATGACATCCTGCGGCAATGCCGCGGCCAGTTCCCGATAATTGTCCACGTTGACGGACAGATCCTTGAGATTGCGTGCGTTGATGCCGATGACGGTGGCACCAGCCTGCCTCGCGCGTGCGATCTCGTCGGCGGTGTGGGTCTCCACCAGCGCCGTCATACCGAGTTCGTGGGTCAGGTCCAGGAGCTCGCGCAGCGTGGCATCGTCCAGGGCCGCCACGATCAGCAGCACGATATCAGCGCCATGCGCCCGCGCCTCCCAGATCTGATACGGGGTGGTGATGAAGTCCTTGCGCAGCACGGGGATATGAACGGCGACACGCACGCGGTCGAGGTCATCCAGCGAACCGAGGAACCGGCGCCCTTCGGTCAGCACCGAGATGGCCGCCGCGCCTCCGCGCTCGTATTCGGCAGCCAACGCCGCGGGATCGGGGATATCGGCCAGATGCCCCTTGGACGGCGAGGCGCGTTTGATCTCGGCGATGATGGGCACGGAGTCGGCATGACGAAGCCATCGGCGGTCGTCCAGCGGAGCGGGGGCCGCGGCCGCGGCCTGCTTCACGGCGTCCAATGGCATAGCCTGTTCACGGGTACGCTGATCCTCCAGTGCACCCGCCACCAATTCGTCAAGTACCGACATGGGTTCTCCTTGGTTGTGTGGTTGGGTACCGCACACTGTAGCGAACCCGTGTTGCCGGAGGCGCGCGCGTCTTGCTATGCGGCTACGGGAGAGCCCTGACAGGTCGGTTATCTCATATGGTGAGACCGCCGGTGCGGTCCGTCATCATTCGCCGTCCGTCATCCCGTCCGCGGAATCCAGTTCCTCCGGACGCACGCCCACCACCACGGGAAGCCTGCCGCCTTCGTCGAAGCAGGAGCGCTTGCCGGTGTGGCAGGCCGCGCCCACCTGGTCGACCTGCACCAGCAACGCGTCGCCGTCGCAGTCCAACGCCACCGACTTCACATACTGCACATGTCCGGAAGTATCGCCCTTGCGCCAGTATTCCTGGCGGGAACGGGACCAGAAGGTCACGCGCCCCGAAGTCAGCGTGCGGCGCAGCGCCTCGTCGTCCATATAGCCGACCATCAGCACCTCATGGGTGTCGTACTGCTGGATGACGGCCGCGACCAGCCCCTTGTCGTCGTGCTTGAGCCGATCCGCGATGCGCGGATCCAATGTGACGTCGTTATCGTACCGTTCGGTGGGATGCATCGGAAATCTCCTCGGTTCGTATCGGTTCGGTCAGCGGACGGTGTATCCGGCGGCCCGCAGCGCGTCCTTCACGTCGCCGATCGTCATCTTGCCGTAGTGGAACACGGAGGCGGCCAGCACGGCGTCGGCCCCGGCCTCCACGGCCGGCGGGAAATCCTCCACCTTGCCCGCACCGCCGGAGGCGATGATCGGGATCGAGACCTCCCGGCGGACGGCACGGATCATCTCCAGGTCGAACCCGTTCTCGGTGCCGTCGGCATCCATCGAGTTGAGCAGGATCTCCCCCGCGCCCAGCTCCTCGGCCCGCTTGACCCACCAGATCGCATCGATGCCGGTGGACTTGCGGCCGCCCATCGTGGTGACCTCGAAACCGGATTGCGTATGCCGCTCCCCCCGTTCACGGCGCGCGTCCACGGACAGCACCAGCACTTGGCTGCCGAAACGGTCCGCGATACGTTCGATCAGGCCGGGGTCGTTGATCGCCGCGGTGTTGACACCCACCTTGTCGGCGCCGCACCGCAGCAGACGGTCCACATCCTCCGCGGATCGGACGCCGCCGCCCACCGTCAGCGGGATGAACAGCTCCTCGGCGGTCCGGGTGACGATGTCATACGTGGTCTGCCGGTTCGAACTGGATGCGGTGACGTCCAGGAACGTCAGCTCATCGGCACCCTGCCGATAGTATTCGGCCGCCAGTTCCACCGGGTCACCGGCATCGCGCAGGTTCTCGAAATGCACGCCTTTGACCACGCGTCCGGCATCCACATCCAGGCAGGGGATGACTCGTACGGCCAGTGACATCTGTTTCCTCGCTCTCTGTGCGGGACACGCCCGCAACCATAACTGCAGCCACACGGCGGGATGCCCGCCGGCACACCCAAGGATAGCCGTTCGGCGGCGGGACGCCGTCGCATGTTCCGTCAGGCGGAATGCGTGCCACGGTGTCGAGTAGGCCCCGCCGCCGATCGTTTCATCCCCGGGACTCGGTTTCGCCGCCCGGCTGTTCCTTGGCGGCCAGCTGGCCGCAGGCGCCGTCGATATCCTGACCGCGGGTGTCACGCAGGGTGGCGGTGATGCCGGCGGCATGCAGGATCTCCAGGAAGCGCTGCTCGTCCTCCGGTTTGGACGCCGTCCAGCGCGACCCCTCGATTGGGTTCAAGGGGATCGGGTTGACATGGGCCCAGTCGTCACCGTAGTGGTTCAGGCGCTTGGCCAGCAGCCGGGCGTGCTCGGCCTGGTCGTTGATGCCGCGCATCAGCGCGTATTCGATGCTGACGCGCCGCTTGGACGCCAGGAAGTAGTCGTGCGCGGCGTCGAGCACCTGCGTGGTGTTGAACCGTTTGTTCATCGGCACCAGCTCGTCGCGCAGCTCGTCGCTCGGGGCGTGCAGGGAGACGGCGAGACGGACGGGGATGCCCTCCTCGGCGAGTTTGCGGATACCGGGCACCACGCCCACCGTGGACACCGTGATGTTGCGTGCGGAGATGCCGAACCCCTCCGGAGGCATGGCGCTGATCTGCCGTACGGCGCTCAGCACGGACCTGTAGTTGCCCATCGGCTCGCCCATGCCCATGAACACGATGTTGCTGAGTCTGCCCGGCCCGCCGGCAATGTCGCCGTCCCGCATGGCCTTGGCTGCCACGCGCACCTGTTCGACGATCTCGCCGGCCGACATGTTGCGGGTCAGGCCGAGTTTACCGGTGGCGCAGAACGGGCAGCCCATGCCACAGCCGACCTGGCTGGAGATGCACAGGGTGGTGCGGTTGGGGTACCGCATGAGCACGGATTCGATCAGCGAGCCGTCGAACAGGCGCCACAACGTCTTGACGGTCATGCCCTCATCCGCCACCTGGCGCGTGACCTCGGTAATCAGGGTCGGAAAGAACGCCGCTGCGGCCTCGTCCCGCTTGGACGCCGGGAAATCGGTGAACTCCGCGGCGTTGACGTCGAGATGCCCGTAATAATGGTTGGCCAGCTGCTTGACGCGGAACTTCGGCAGCCCCAGTTCCCCCGCCCTGGCGATGCGCTCCTCGGGCGTCATATCGGCGAAATGGACCGGCGGTTTGCCTCGTCGGGCGTGGTCCTTGGCCAGCACATCCCGGAACGCCCCGGTGGTGCCGCCCGGCGTGATGCCGGTTTCCGGCATGTCCTCCAACTGTGTCATATCCATCCGTCTCCGCTGTTGCTTGCGTATTGCTACCTTAGCCTATCAATAGCAAAAGCCCCGGAATGATCCGGGGCGATGCATCGGGGGGGGGCAGTCTGCTACAGGCCGGCCGCCCATAGCAGGATGGCGATGAACGGCGCGCTGATCAGGATCGAATCGACGCGGTCCATCACGCCGCCGTGGCCCTTGAGCAGATGGCCCATGTCCTTGATGCCGATATCCCGCTTGAGCATGGACGCGCACAGGTCGCCGAAGGTGCCGACCACGCCGACCATGACACCCATGACGATCGGCACCCACCATCGCGTGGCCCAGGTGACGCCGTCATACGTGCAGGCGAAGACCGCGAACGCACCGACCATGGCGAAGAGCATCGAACCGACCAGCCCTTCGACTGATTTCTTCGGCGAGATGCGCGGCGAGAGCTTGTGCTTGCCCAGCCATGCGCCGGCGAACAGCCCGCCGGTATCGCTCAGGGCCGGCAGGAACACCAGCATGATGGCGTGGGCCACCGGATGCCCGCCGAAGGTCAGCGGGATGATCAGGCACCCGGCCAGCAGCGGGATGTACAGCACGGTGAACAGCGACACCGCCACATGACTGAGCCTGCTGTGGTTGTGTTCCCCCCGTTCGTGGTTGAAGGAGGATTCCAGACGGGCGCCGGCATCGGTATGCGAGAGCTTGTCCGCCACGGCCAGCGACAGGCGGTTGCCGAGGCTGAGCTTCATGGTGGCCGACAGCGCCACCAGCAGCAACGTGCCCATGATGCACAGGGCCAGCGTCATGATGTGGTGCGGCGAGTAATAGGTGGCCAGCAGCGTGGCCGCCGAGCACAGCCACAGCGTCGCCACCGGAATGTGCAGGCCGGCAGTGGCGAAGTCGACGCGCAGCTCCCACAGGGCCAGCATCATGAACACCACGATCAGCACGACGAACAGGTCGATCCTGATCAGCAGGCACGCGAGGATGACCGCCACCAATGCAGCGGCGGTGGCGATGGCCTGGGGCATATTGCGCCCGGTCCGCTTGTTGATCGAGGCGATGGCCTCCTCGGCTTCCTTCTCGCGCTGATCGTGGTGTTCCATACCGTTCCTTCTCCGACGTTCCCGTGTCAGGAGGATCAGACCTCCATGATCTCCTTCTGCTTGCCTTCCAGCAGCGCGTCGATCTCATCGGAAACCTGCTTGGTGACCTTGTCGAGCTCCTTGAGCAGGCGATCGCCCTCGTCCTCGCCCATCTCGCCGTCCTTGACGGCCTTGTCGATGCCTTCCTTGGTCTTACGGCGGATGTTGCGCACCGCCACCTTGCCGTCCTCGGCCTTGGTCTTGGCGAGCTTGACGTATTCCTTGCGGCGGTCCTCGGTCAGCTCCGGCAGCGTGACGCGGATCACGTTGCCGTCACGGTTCGGGCTGACGCCCAGATCCGAATCGCGGATGGCCTTCTCCACGGCGGCGGCCTGCGACTTGTCGAATGGGGTCACGGCCAGCGTGCGCGGTTCGGGCACGCCGATGGAGGCCACGGCCTTCAGCGGCGTCGGGCTGCCATAGTAGTCGACGGTGATGCCGTTGAGCAGCGCCGGGTTCGCGCGGCCGGTACGGATGCCCGCGAAGTTCTCCTTGGTGGCCTCGACGGACTTCTTCATCTGTTCCTTGGCCTGATCGATAACGGTTGCCATAGTGTTCTCCTTCGATATGAATGGGAAATCTTCGTTGAATGCTGAATCGTCCGCGCTCACTCGACGACGGTGGATTCCGCCGTGGACACCAGCGTGCCGATCTCCTCGCCGAGGAGGGCGCGGGTGACGTTGCCGGCGCCTTCGAGACCGAACACACGGATGCGCTTCTTGTTGTCACGCGCCATCGACAGGGCCGAGGCATCCATGACGGCCAGATTGTCGACCAGCGCGCGGTTATAGCTCAGCGTGGCAAAACGCTTGGCGTTCGGGTCCTTACGCGGATCGGCGGTGTACACGCCGTCGACGCCGTTCTTGCCCATCACCACTTCATCGCAGTGAATCTCCAGCGAACGCTGGATGGACACGGTGTCGGTGGAGAAGTACGGCATGCCGGCACCGGCGCCGAAGATCACCACGCGGCCCTTCTCCAGATGGCGGATGGCCTTGAGCGGGATATACGGCTCGGCCACCTGGCCCATCGTGATGGCGGTCTGCACGCGCGTGGCCTGGCCCTCCTGCTCGAGGAAGTCCTGCAGGGCCAGGCAGTTCATCACCGTGCCCAGCATGCCCATGTAATCGCCGCGGGAACGGTCGATGCCGGCCTGCTGCAGTTCGGCGCCGCGGAAGAAGTTGCCGCCGCCGACCACAATCGCCACCTGCACGCCCTGCTGCACCGCGGGAACGATCTCCTCGGCGATGCGGCGCACCACCGATGTGTCGATGCCCACCGCGCCGCCGCCGAAAGCCTCGCCGGAAAGTTTGAGAAGCACCCTACGGGGTTTATCGCTGACGTCTCCTGTCATCGGGTATCCTTTCTTGGATTCCGTCGGAAGTTACCGTTATCCCAGCCTATCCGCAAAACGCGACACGTGGGATACCGACACCCGTCAGGCCATATCGCCTTCGAAATCGCCGTCCATGCCGCCGAACCCGCCATCGAATCCGGACTGGGCGCCGTCGAAGGAATCGCCACCGATGAACTCGCGGGTGGTCATGCCGTTCATCCGGCGGGAGTCGTCCACGGCCCCCTGCAGGATCTCGCGCACGCCGAACCCGTCGATGATGTTAATCAGCCTGACCACGCCGTCGCCGGAAGAGCTGTCATGGGTGTTCAGCACCAGCGTGGACATGCCGAAGATGCGCTGCAGGAACGTGCGCTCGACTGAGATGTCGACGATGCGGAACAGCTTGATCAGGTTGAACTTCTGGTTGAGCACGCCGGTTTTGATCGACAGCTCCTGATCGGTCAGCGTGTAGACCGTGAACGTGAACGGGGTGCGGCACCAGTTGCGCTTGCGCTGGCTCCACAGGACATTGCCGCTCGCCACCTTGGCCATGGTCGGATCCTTTCTGATCGGGCACATATCTCCAAAATCCAGCATACTGCGCCCGTGATCGGAATCACGTACACCAGGCATATGAAAAGGGTCCGTGCCCATACCAGACACGGACCCCGATGCGTATCAGCGCGTCAGCCTACCGGCTCACGCCTCCTCGCCCTTGCCGACCTCGACGCGGGCGAACGCCAGCGCCTGGCCGCCGACCTCCTTGAACAGGTCGCCGACGGACTTGGACGGATCCTTGACGAACGCCTGCTCGAGCAGGACGTTCTCCTTGTAGAAGGCGTTGAGACGGCCCTCGACGATCTTCGGCACGATCTTCTCCGGCTTGCCCTCGGCCAGGGACTTCTCGGTGGCCACGCGGCGCTCGGACTCCACGACCTCGGCCGGGACATCCTCACGGGTGAGCCACTGGGCGCCCATGGCGGAGATCTGCAGAGCGGCCTCGTGGGCCACGGCGGCGCCCGCCTCATCGGTGGCGATCATGGCCACGATGCTCGGCGGCATCTCGACGGACTTCTTGTGCGCGTAGATCTCCACGTGCGGGCCGGTGATCTTGGCGAACTGGCCGACCTTGACATGCTCGCCGAACAGGGCGGCGGCCTCCTCGACGGCCTCCTTGACGGTACCGTTCTCGGCGGCGCCCGCCAGCAGGGCCTCGGCGGAATCGGCGTCGGCCTTGACGGCGTAGCCGAGCACGGTGTCGGCGAACTCCACGAACTTCGGGGTCTTGGCCACGAAGTCGGTCTCGGAGTTCAGCTCGACCGCGTAACCGGTCTGGCCGTTCGCGGACTCGACGACGGTGGAGGCGATGGTGCCTTCCTGAGCCTTGCGGCCCTCGCGCTTGCCGGCGGCCTGGATGCCCTTGGCGCGAATGATCTCCTTGGCGCGAGCAACGTCGCCGTCAGCCTCGGTCAGGGCCTTCTTGACGTCCATCATGCCGGCGCCGGTCTCTTCACGCACCTGCTTGATCAGAGCTGCAGTGATTGCTGCCATTGGTTTGTCTCCTCTAAAACTGTTCGATTCACTCCACGATGGGAGGCGTGCACCTCCCATCGTAAGGGAAACTCACTCGGCCTTGGTCTCTTCGCCCTGAGCGTCAGCGGCGGGAGCCTCGGCGGTGTTCTCCTGAGCCAGGAGCTCCTTCTCCCACTCGGCCATCGGCTGCTCGGACTCGCCTTCGGCCTTGGTGGCCTTGCCGGAACGCTCGAGCAGACCGTCGGCCACGGCGTCGGCCATCAGGCTGGTCAGCAGCTCGATGCCGCGGATGGCGTCATCGTTGGCCGGGATCGGGTACTCGACGGCTTCCGGATCGGTGTTGGTGTCGACGATCGCGATGACCGGGATGCCCAGCTTGTGGGCTTCCTCGACGGCCAGCGACTCCTTGTTGATGTCGACGACGAACATGGCGGACGGCGTGCGGTTCATGTTGCGGATACCGCCCAGCTGCTTGGCGAGCTTGTCCTTCTCGCGCTCGAGCAACAGCAGCTCCTTCTTGGTCAGGCCGGAGCCGCGCACGTCGCTGAAGTCCATCTCCTCAAGTTCCTTGAGGCGGGCGACACGCTTGGACACGGTCTGGAAGTTGGTCAGCATACCGCCGAGCCAGCGCTCGGAGACATACGGCATGTTCACGCGGGTCGCCTGCTTGGCCACGGCCTCCTGGGCCTGCTTCTTGGTGCC
>NZ_DGVO01000037.1:22208-49739 GCF_002394995.1 Bifidobacterium sp. UBA4282 | reverse complement strand
CCTGCTTCTTGGTGCCGACGAACAGCACGGTGCCGTTGTGAGCGACGGTCTGCTTGATGAAATCGTACGCAGTGTCGATCATGTCGAGCGACTTGAACAGGTTGATGATGTGGATGCCGTTGCGCTGGGTGAGGATGTACTGCTTCATCTTCGGGTTCCAGCGGCGGGTCTGATGGCCGAAGTGCAGGCCGGCCTTGAGCATTTCGCTCATCGTGATCTGAGCCATGATATGACTACCTTTCATTGTCGGTTCTTGCCTGGCCATGCGCACCTGCGTGCAATCCCCGAGGGGACCGACCGACACAGGCCGTCGCGGACATGGCGCGAATTGGTGTGCGCCGGTAGACGATATTTGGGTGGCTCGCCCCGCCTGCGACCGCGGGACTCGCCGGATGGCGCACGAAGAGCGATGATAGCACAACGCCCCGCCATCCGATGGATGACGGGGTCGCGCTCGGCGGCAGCCTACGAAGAGCCCACCGGGCTCTTCGCTTAACGGCTGCCGCGCATCATGCGCAAGGCCTTGCGGCGCTCCTCCTTCTCCAGCCGATCGATATAGACGTGTCCGTCCAGATGATCGCATTCGTGCTGGAGCATGCGCCCCATGATGCCGGTGCCTTCCAGCACGACGGTTTTGCCGTCTAGGTCGATGCCGCGGACACGGGCGTAGTCGGCGCGCTTGGTGCCGTACCACAGACCGGGCAGCGACAGGCACCCCTCATCGCCGTATTGTTCCCCACGGGTCTCCTCAAGCACCGGATTGAGCACGTACCCGATCTTGCCGTCGATGTTGTACGAGAAGGCGCGCAGGTTCACACCGATCTGGTTGGCCGACAGACCCGCCCTGCCGGGGTTGTCCACCGTATCCAGCAGATCCTGCACCAGGCGGCGCACGGCGGGTGTGATCTCCGCAATCGGATCACAGGGGGTGCGCAATACGGGATCGGGTACCACACGAATCTCGCGAATCGCCACGATAGTCCTCTTTTCTGCAATAACCGGAATGACCGGTGTCAGTCGTTATCCTGCACGGCGGCGTCGGCACCGTCAGCCCCTGCGGGCGTCCCATCGGCGCCGGAGGGATCATCCTCCGACTGCTGACGCCGAATCTTCTCGGACACGCTAGCAAGCGAATCTGACATATTCGACTTGGCCTGGTCGATGGCCTGGCGCATCTTCGGGCTCATGGTCTCGGAGGCCTGACGCACGCTTTCCGAAGCCTGGCGAACCGTTTCGGTGGTCTTGTCCAGGATGCGCACCGTGGCGGGCAACGAGCGGACGGGGTTCTTCGGCGCGTACAGCACGTCCTCGATCAGATCCGCGTACCGCTGCAGCACCTTGGGCCGCACCACCTTCATGCTCGGCGTCAGCGTGCCCTCCTCCTGGTTGAAGTCGTGGTCCAGGATGACGAACTTGCGCACCGACTCGGCGCGCGAGACGTTGGCGTTGGCCCGGTCCACGTACTGCTGGACATACGCGCGCACCGCATCGTTCTGCGCGATCTGCTCCTGGTCCATCGCCGTATCCAGCCCCTGCCCCTGCAGCCAGCCGGACAGCATCTCGTCATCCAACGCGATCAACGCGGCGACGAAGGGCTTGTTGTCCCCGACGATGACGGTGTGCGCCACGATCGGGCAGGTGTTGATGATGTCCTCCATCGGCGCGGGGCTGATGTTCTTGCCGCCGGCCGTGATGATGATGTCCTTCTTGCGCCCGGTGATGTACAGGAATCCGTCATCGTCGATGCGGCCCAGATCGCCGCTGTGCAGCCAGCCATCCTCCTCAAGCACCTCGGCGGTGAGCTCGGGCTGCTTGTAGTAGCCGAGGAACACGTTCGGGCCCTTGATCATCACCTCATCGTCTTCGGCGAGCTTCAGCGCAATGCCCGGGCCGGGCTTGCCGGCCGAGCCCACGCGGTTCGCGTCCTCGAAATTGACCACGCAGGGCGCCGCCGTTTCGGTCATACCGTATCCCTGGATGAAGGTGATGCCGTCCATGCCGTTGAAGAAATGCGCCAGGTCGGCGTTCATCGGGGCGCCGCCGCATGCCAGGTACTTGAGGTTGGGTCCCAGCGCCGACCGTACCGAGGCGCCGACGACCTTCATATAGAACGCATGTTGCAGCCGTTCGGCCACGGGATGCGGCCTGCCGGCCATCTGGTTCTTGGACCACTGGGTGAAATGGGCCACGGCCTTGGCGAAGATCCGTCCACGGATACCCGCCCCCGCCTTCTGCGAGGCGGCATTGTAGACCTTCTCGAACACGCGGGGCACACCCAGCAGGTATGTGGGTTTGAATCCCCTCAAATCGGCCAGCAGGTGGTTGGCGTTGGGGATGTACCCCACCACGCCGTTCGCGCCGATCGCCACATACTGGATATACCGGGCGAAGCAGTGCGCCAGCGGCAGGAACAGCAGCAGACGGCTGGGCTGGTACAGCATCTCGTCCAACACGTCGTATCCCGCATACACGATATGCGTGAAGTTCCGATGCGACAGCATGGCGCCCTTCGGACGCCCCGTGGAGCCGGACGTGTACACGATGGTGGCCAGGTCGTCGGCCTTGACCCGGTCGATGGCCTCGTCGAGTTCGGCATCGCTCACCGCACTGCCGAAATCCACAACCGCGTCGATGCCGTCCGTCTGGAAGTTGAACACGTACTGGAAGTCGTCATGCCCGTCACGCAGCTCCTCAAGCACGTGGGCGTGGCTGTCGTCCTCGGCGAAGGCGATGACGGGATTGACGTCATTGACGATGTTCTCGGCCTGCTTGGCGGAATCCGTCTCGTAGATCGGCACACTGACCGCGCCGATGGCCGCGCAGGCGAAATCGACGACGCCCCAGTCGTAGCAGGTCGGCGAATAAATGACGACCATGCTCCCCGGACGCACGTCCAACGCCATCAATCCCTTGGCCACGGCACGCACACGCTCCAGCATCTGCGCGGCGGTGACGTCATGCCATTGACGGGTGGTCTCGTCCTGCCATTGGGCGACGACGTCCTCGGCGTCGCGGGCCGCGCGTAATGCGAGCAGCGAGTAGATGGTGTCCTGTTCGGTGGTTTCACGGATGGGGTCCACGGCATATTCACGCAACATGACTCTCATCTTAGTGCCGGCGCACGGCGGTGCCGAATCGGCACGCCGCCGGCCGCTCAGCCCACATCGGCCAGCGTGCACATCCATCGGCTGCCCACACGCTTGAACACCAGGTTCGCCCAGTAGTGGGTACGTCCGATGGTCAGATGGGCGGTCAACTCCAGCGTGACGGGACTGACGAACATGCCGAGGATCTGGTGGGGCACCACCGGCAGGAAACAGAATTGTTCCCTGAGCTCCCGGTGATTCTGCAGATGGTTCTCCATCAGGTGGGACATCGTTTCCAGTTTGGTCAGACAGTTCGCCGTCAGGTTGCGCTGCAGCATCGACGGGGCCAGTCGCCCGCGCATGACGTCGGTGCACCGGCATGCCAGCCAGCAGGAGGACAGGGCCAGCGACCGGCTGTCCTCGGGGGTGATGTGATCCTCGAAGCACCGGACGATATGATATGGCACCGGCTGTTTGGACAGTTCGATCTGAATGAATCCGTCATCGCTGGGCAACCCCTGCGCCGTTCGACGTTGAACATCCCCTTGCATGGTAACCCCCCTTTGGTCAATGGCCGCCCCCGCATCCCTCTGACACGGAGCGATGGGCCGTTACCATCCCACAACAGCACAAAACAATTCGCCCCGCAACCGTGCGGGGCGAAAATGTGGATAAGTGGACAACGACCGGTCAGACGCCCCTGTGGGCATTCACCGCCACGCCGCAGCGCTGGAAGCTCTTCAGGTCCACATAACCCGTTGAGGCCATGGCCCGGCGCAATGCACCGATGAAGTTGGTGGTGCCGTCCGCCTGATGGCTGGGACCATACAGGATCTCCTCCAGGGTGCCGACGGTGCCCACATTCGTGCGGTAACCGCGGGGCAGCGTCTGATGACGTGCCTCGGCGCCCCAGTGCATGCCCTTGCCCGGCGCCTCGGTGGCACGGGCCAGCGGAGCGCCCAGCATGACGGCGTCGGCGCCCAGCGCGAACGCCTTGACGAAACTGCCCGACGTGCCCATGCCGCCATCGGCGATCACCTGCACGTACCGTCCGCCGGACTCGTCCATATAATCGCGGCGCGCCTCGGCCACATCCGCAATGGCCGTGGCCATCGGGGCCTCCACGCCTATCGTCGTACGCGTGGCGGAGACGGCGCCGCCGCCGAACCCGACCAGCACGCCGGCTGCGCCGGTGCGCATCAGATGCAGGGCCGCCGTGTAGTTGGCCGCACCGCCGACGATGACCGGCACGTCCAGGTCATAGATGAAGCGCTTCAGATTCAACGGCTCGTGCGTGTTCGACACATGTTCGGCGGAGACCACCGTGCCGCGGATGACGAACAGATCGACGCCGGCGTCCACCACGGTGGAGTAGAACTGCTGCGTGCGCTGGGGAGACAAGGCACCGGCGACCGTGACACCGGCGTCACGGATCTCATGCAGACGCATGGTGATCAGCTCGGGCTTGATCGGCTCGGCGTAAGCGCGCTGGATGGCGCTGGTCGCCTCGTCGGCGGGCAACGCCGCGATCCGGTCGAAAACCGGCTGCGGGTCCTCGTACCTGGTCCACAGACCTTCGAGATCCAGAACCCCCAGACCACCGAGCTTGCCCATGGCGATGGCCGTTGCGGGGCTGGTCACCGAATCCATCGGCGCCGCGATGACCGGAACATCGAACTCGTAGGCATCCACCTGCCATGCGGTTGACACATCACCCGAATCACGGGTACGGCGCGACGGGACGATCGAGACGTCGTCGAGCGAATAGGCAAGACGCCCCTTCTTGCCCAAGCCGATTTCAATTTCCTGAGACATACCTTCAAGGCTAATGCTCAGGTGGGACTCAGTGTCAACATCGTGGACAAACCCGGCGTGCACCGTCGGCTTGCGATATGACTGGAACCATCGCCACGCACCATATGAGGAGGAATCATGGCCAAAATCAAGGTCGCAGGCAAGGTCGTCGAACTCGACGGCGACGAAATGACCCGCGTGATCTGGAAGGACATCAAGGACCGTCTGATCCTGCCGTATCTCGACATCGATCTGGAATACTACGATCTGGGCATCGAGAACCGCGACGCCACCGACGACCAGGTGACCATCGACGCGGCGCAGGCCATCAAGCGCGAACATGTCGGCGTCAAATGCGCCACGATCACCCCCGACGAGGCACGCGTCGAGGAATTCGGCCTCAAGCGCATGTGGAAGTCGCCCAACGGCACAATCCGCAACATCCTGGGCGGCACGATCTTCCGCGAGCCGATCGTCATCTCGAACATCCCCCGTCTGGTTCCCGGGTGGACCAAGCCGATCGTGGTGGCACGCCACGCGTTCGGCGACCAGTACAAGGCCACCGACTTCAAGGTTCCCGGACCGGGGCGGCTCACCGTCACCTTCACGCCCGAGGACGGCTCCGAGCCCATCGAGCATGTGGTGTTCGACTACCCCGGTTCCGGCGTGGCCCAGGTGCAGTACAACCTGGACGATTCCATCCGCGGCTTCGCCCGCGCCTGCTTCAATTACGGTCTGATGCGCGGATACCCGGTGTATCTGTCGACGAAGAACACGATTCTCAAGGCCTACGACGGCCGGTTCAAGGATCTGTTCGCCGAGGTGTTCGACACCGAATACCGCCAGCGGTTCGAACAGGCCGGTCTGACGTACGAGCACCGCCTGATCGACGATATGGTGGCCAGCTCGTTGAAATGGCATGGCGGGTACGTGTGGGCATGCAAGAACTACGATGGCGACGTGCAGTCGGACACCGTGGCCCAGGGGTTCGGATCGCTGGGACTGATGACCTCGGTGCTGATGACCCCGGACGGCCAGACGGTCGAGGCCGAGGCCGCCCACGGCACCGTGACGCGTCACTACCGCCGTTGGCAGCAAGGCGAGAAGACCTCCACCAACCCAATCGCCTCGATCTACGCCTGGACCGGCGGCCTCAAGCACCGCGCCAAACTCGACGGCACGCCCGAAGTGGAGCATTTCGCCAAGACGCTGGAACAGGTCATCATCTCAACGGTGGAATCCGGCCGTATGACCAAGGATCTGGCCATGCTCATCGGCCCCGACCAGCCGTGGCTGGACACCGACGGGTTCATGGATACGCTGGATGAGGAGCTTGCCAGGGCACTGCACGACTGACATGGCGACCGCCCGACGCCCGGATTGCGCGGTTTTCCGCCGGCATCCGGGCGTTGGTGTATCGCGCCTACTAGAATCGTGGTGCAGTAGTGGTAGTGGTAACACGGCAAAGTTGAGGTAACGATGCAACGCAGGCAGGTCTTCGTCCGGCTGGCGGCGGCTGCAGCCATCCTTTCATTGACGGTGCCGCTCTCCGGCTGCACCGCACGACAGGAGGAACCCGAGCCCTCCGATCCGCAGGTGCACGAGGCGGGCACGGTGGCCATCTTCACGCCGACCGACGGCCTGACCATTTCACAACACACGCCGTTGAACAAATGGCAGGCGCTGACGCCCGAGCTCGAACAGGCCTTGCAGGAGCAAGGCTTCTCTCGGGAAGATATCCACGTCCATACCTCGGACGGATTGGCACGGCAGAGCCGGGACATCCAGGATTATGTGGTCGAGGCGCTCACCCCGGGCGAGGACGACCCCCAGCCCGACGAGATCACGCTGGTTGTGGCCCCCGCGGTGGAGGCGGGCGACGCCACCCGCCAATACGGCGATTACGTGACCGAGCATATCGACTGGAACGCCGACGACATCGAATCGCAGGACGGGGAGATCTCCGAGGATGACCGGAAGGCCGAGCAGGACGCGCAACGACTGGTGACGGCGCTGGATCTGGCCAAGGAAGCGGGCATGCGTGTGGTGCTGATGGCCAGCACGATCACCGGATTCACCCCGGACGCCTATGTGCAGATGTCCGACGCGGAACGGATCGGCGCCATTCAAGCGCAGAACATCGTGGACAAGCTCAAGTTGGACTCCACCAGCGTGGAGAACCCCAAGTATGTCGAGGTGATGCTCCCCCGCAATACGGTGTCCGAGGATTCCTCCGACGCCGACGAGAGCGAACAGGAGACCGACGAGTTCGCTGCGGCGGCGTTTCGCGGCGTGTGGAACGTGCTCGCGCCGTATTTCCAGGACGGGCGTGCGCTCAGCCCCTCCGGTCTGCTGACCGCCGAGACCACCGCCGACGATTGGCGTTCGGTGGCGTTCGATGCCTCCGACGAGGACGCGATCGCAGCCGAACTGACCCAACGGCTGGGTATGGATGATGCCGATGCCGGACACACGCGCGTCGACGGCATCATCGCCATGAACGATTATGTGGCCTCCTCGGTGATCGGCCAGCTGTCATCGCTGGGCTACGTCGGCACGTCGGCCGACATCAATCCCTCCATCTCGATCTCAGGCATCGTCGGGAACATCGCCGGACGCAAGGACCTGGTCAAGCAGCAGGTCCCGGATCCGATCAAGGCGCCGGAGGAATCGGACGATAACGCCGATGGAGATATCGACGACGACATCGAACGCATGAATTCCCGCTGGCCGATCGTCACCGGATATGGGGCGTATCTCGGCATCATCCCCCGCATCGTCGACGGCCAGCAGTGGATGACCGCACTGGAGGACCGTGTGGCCATCAGCGATGATGTGGCCCAAATCTGCGCGCGCCTGGACGCCGACAAGCCGCTGGATGATCTGGAAGGCATCAACACCACGGACATCAACGGCTCCAAGGTGCCCACGCTGACCGAACCGCTGGTGGCGGTCAGCGCCAGCAATCTCAAGGAAGCGCTGATCGACCCCGGATACATCACGCTTGCGGACGCGGGGTTGTAACGAAACCGCGCCCGGTCATCCGCGACCCATCCGAGATAGCCGAGTCATCGGAACCACCGCGAACGATGATCGGGGAGAGACCTGTGCGGGTCTCTCCCCGATCATCGTTGTCGCTTCGCGTTTCGTGGATTCAGCGCTTCGCCGGGGCGTAGATCACGGTGTCGATGAGATCGTGATAGTGCTCGGTGACCGCCTGGCGACGGGCCTTCATGCTCGGGGTCATCAGACCGTTCGCCTCGGTGAACTCATCCGGCACGATCTCGAACTTGCGGATCGACTCGGCGCGCGAGACCAATTCGTTCGCCACGTTGACGGCGCGTTCCACTTCGGCGCGAACGATCGGATTGCGGGCGGCCGTCTGCAGATCAGGCATGGTTTCGGCACCCTGGGAGGTCAGCCACAGGTTCGTCTCCCCCAAATCCAACGTGATGATGGCGGCGATGAACGGCTTGCGGTCGCCCACCACCACGCACTGGCTGACCACCGGGGACGTCATCACCGACGCCTCCATGGCACCGGGGGACACATTCTTCCCGCCGGCGGTGATGATCAGGTCCTTCTTGCGCCCGGTCAGGGTGACGAACCCCTCGTCGTCAATCGAGCCGAGGTCCCCGGTGTGCAGCCATCCGTCGATGATCTGCTGCTCGGTGATCTCGGGGTTGTTGTGGTACCCCTTGCAGACCGCCGGACTCTTGATGCACAACTCGCCGTTCTCGTCAATGCCCATCGTCACGCCTTCCAGCGGCAGGCCGATGGTGCCGATCTTGTAGCCGACCGTCGGGTTCACGCTGGACGGTGCGCAGGTTTCGGTCATGCCGTACCCTTCGAGCAGCGGCAGGCCCACGCCGTTGAAGAAGTGCGCGATCGACACGTCCAACGGGGCGCCGCCGGAGACCGCGTATTCCACGCTGCCGCCGAACACCTCCATGATGGTGGAGTACACGAGCTTGTTGTACACGGCGTGCTTGATGTTCAACGCCGCCGGAATGCCGTCGCCCGACTGCTGGGCCTTGGACCATTCACGGGCTACCACCGCGGCGTCGGCGAAGATGCGCCCCTTGAGCCCGCGTCCGGCCTTCTGCGAGGCGGCATTGTAGATCTTCTCGAAGATGCGCGGCACGGCCAGGATGAAGGTGGGCTTGAACGCGCTGAAATCGGCGAGGATCGTCTTCAGGTTGCTGGACAGGCCCAGCGTGACGTTGCCGGCGAAGCAGAAGAACTGCATATACCGGGCGAACACGTGCGCCAACGGCAGGAACAGCAGCAGGCGGCGATTCGGCTTCATGGCGATGTCGGGCATGGATTGCACGCCCGAATACGTGATGAACACAAAGCTGCCATGGGTCAATTCAATCCCCTTGGGCACCCCCGTGGACCCGGAGGTATAGACGATGGTGGCCAGATCATCGCCGCCGACGGCGCGCTCACGCTCATAGAACTCGGCATCGCTGACGCCGCGGCCATACTCCCGCAGCGTTTCGATGGCGCCGCGGTCGATCACGTAGACGTCGCCCAGATCGGGGCAATGCTCGCGCACGGATTCGATCTTGTCCCGCTGGGCATCGTTTTCGGCGAACGCCATCCGCACCTGCGAATCGTTGAAGATCATCTCCACCTGAGCCGGCGAATTGGTTTCGTACACCGGCACGGTCAAGGCGCCGATGGACATGATGGCCATATCCAACGCCGTCCACTGCCAGCACGTGTGCGCGATCACGGAGACGCAGTCCCCGGGCATGATGCCGCGGGCGATCAGCCCCTTGCCCAGCGAGACCACCAGATCCTTGAACTCCGCGGCGGTGAAGGACCGCCATTGGCCCTGCTCGTCCTTGTATTCAACCAACGAATCCTGCGGGGCGCGCCGCACGCGCTCCTCGAGGATGGAGAACAGGTTGACGTTGGTGTCGATCGGCTCCTGCAACGGCCGTGTGTATTCCTTGTCCATGTCGCTCCCTGACGATGAAACCCTGACAGTTGGATTGTACTATGGCGCGACCCCATAACCTACGTTTCCGTAACCGGCTTGAGCACGATTTTGCGTGTCTCGGCCTGTCCCACGGGGTCCAGGTACCGCTCATCGCCGGTCCTCACGCCCCAATGCACGCAGGATTCGCCGCAGTGGTCGGATTCGCCGGCAACAGTCGCGAACCGGTCGCCTCGACCGATTCGGCTGCCCGCCGGCAGTGCGGTTTGGGCGGGTTCGAACGTTGACGTCAGCCGCCCGTGCCGTATCGTGACTACCGATTTGCCCGCCACCGTGCCGGAGAATGCGATGATGCCATCCGCCGGGGCAAGCAGGTCGACTCCCAGTTCCACGGCCAGATCCACGCCGCGATGCCCGGGATCCCACGGCTGCGGCGGCGGATCGAACGCACCCACCACATGGGCGTCGACCACCGGCCATGCCATCGAGGCCCTGCAACCCCTCACATCAGCCACGGCGGCCGACGCCACCGTGGCACTCCGACGCGGAATCGCCACCACCATGCACAGGCAGAGTGCGAGTCCCCCACCGATGCAGGCCATGGCCGCACCCCGCCGCATATGCTCCCGTCGCCGCTGCTCCCGGTATCGCCTGCGCCGCAGCCGATTCGCGTACCCGTCGTCCATCATTCCCCCATTCCGTCCGTCTCCCCCGATCACCAGTGTCGCAGCCACGCCGGGTTCAAGTCCAGCTGTTCCCGGCAATGTGGTCGAACGCCGTCAGGTTATCCACCGCAATACGGCACCCTGCCCCGTTGCGACACGCCGAAGTTGCACTCGTGTCATTTACGGCTATTCTTATTTTCTTGTGCGCGGCAGTTCGCCGAGCGCGGAACATTCCTGCGTAGCTCAGTTGGCAGAGCATCCGACTGTTAATCGGACGGTCGCTGGTTCAAGCCCAGCCGCAGGAGCCACAACGAAAGGCCATCTCCCGGGAGATGGCCTTTCGCATATCCCGACAAAAGGAGGGTGCCGTATGCTGGTGGTATTTTTCTCACGTCCCGGCGAGAACTTCAATGTCGGCGTCGTCGCCGAAGGCAGCACCGCCAAGCTGGCGCACATCGTGGCGGAGTCGACCGGCGCGCCGATGGTACGCATCGTGCCGGACCAGCCGTATCCGACCGGCTACGATGACGCCAAGCAAATCATCCAGCACGAATTGGAGACGCAGGCTCGCCCCGCAATCAGGCTGGAGGCCTTGGCGTCGGAGCCGTTCGACACGGAGCAGGCCATCGCCGCTGCCGACCGCATCGCGCTCGGCTACCCGATCTGGTGCGGATCCCTGCCGATGCCGGTACGCACGTTCCTGGACGAGCATGACCTGGGAGGCAAGACGATTCTGCCGTTCTGCACCAACGAGGGCAGCGGGCTGGCCCGCACGATGGACGAACTGCGCGACGCACTGTCCGACAGCGACATCCGCCCCGGTTTGCCGGTCCTCGGTTCGACGGTCCAGCACGACCCCGCCGATGCCAGGGCCGCCGTCGCCGTATGGCTTGACGACCATTCCTCCCGCTGACGACAGCCTGTGCCCGCTCGTCCCGACCAACAAGACGGAAGGAACCGCCGCGACCATACGCAGCGCCGACGACAGACCGGAAGCAGGACCGACATGCCGTGATTTGCATTCACGGGAAAAAGGGATAGACTTTATATCTTGTGCGCGGCAGTTCGCCGGGCGCGGAACATTCCTGCGTAGCTCAGTTGGCAGAGCATCCGACTGTTAATCGGACGGTCGCTGGTTCAAGCCCAGCCGCAGGAGCCACAACGAAAGGCCATCTCCCGGGAGATGGCCTTTCGCATATCCCGACATCCGTGTCTGCGCCAGCGCCGTGCCGGCGCAGACACGGATGCCGACGCTCACATGCAGATGCGGTCCAACGGCATGGCCGAATCGATCGGGAAATCGGGGGCCGAGGGGGCTACGCCCGCCTCCACCAGGTTCACGCCCAGCATGGCGACCATCGCGCCGTTGTCGGTGCACAGCCTGAGTTCCGGCACACGCACCTCGACGCCATGTTCGGCACCGACCTCCAACAGTTTGGCGCGCAGCTGGGAGTTGGCCGAAAAGCCGCCGCCCACGATCAGCGTGCGCGAACCGTACTGCTCGCAGCCGCGCATCGCCTTCCTGGCCAGCACGGTGGCCACCGAATCCGCCAGGGACGCGCACACGTCGTCCACGGGGATCTCCTCGCCGCGGTCCTGCCGCTCCTCGATCCACCGGGCCACGGCGGTCTTGACGCCGGAGAAGCTGAAGTCGTACGGGTGTTCGCGGCCGGCCTTGCCCTGCGTCAATCCTTGCGGCACCGCGATGGCATGCGGGTCGCCCGCCTGCGCGTGCCGGTCGATGTGGGGGCCTCCCGGATACGGGAAGCCCAGCAGACGGGCCACCTTGTCGAAGCACTCCCCCGCCGCGTCATCCAGCGTGGTGCCGACCACGTCGATATGCCGCGCCACATCCTCCACATGAAGCAGCGAGGTATGCCCGCCGGAGACGATCAGCGCGAGCGTGTCCGGCGGGAACGGACCGAATTGCAGCTGGGTGACGGCGATATGCCCGATGACGTGGTTGATACCGTAGATGGGCTTGTTCGCCGCCCAGGCCAACGCCTTGGCGCCGGATACGCCCACGGCCAAGCATCCCGCCAGACCGGGGCCGGCGGAGACCGCGATCGCGTCCACGTCGCCGATGGTCATGTCGGCGTCGGCCAACGCCTTGGAGACCACGGGTACGAACGCCTCGGCGTGGGCGCGCGAGGCGATCTCGGGGATCACGCCGCCGTAGCGGGCATGTTCATCCATCGACGAGGCCACCACGTTCGACAGGAGTCGCCGCCCACGGACCACGGCCGCGGCCGTTTCGTCGCAGGTCGACTCGATGCCGAGCACCACCGGTTCACTCATGAGCGTTCTCCTCCTGGTTGCGTTGCGGCGCGGCGGCCGCGCTTTGGAATCCGACCGTCCGCGGGGCGAGGTCGAGCGCCATCGTGTAGGCGTCGACGCCTTCGGGCTGATAGTACCGTTTGCGCAGCCCCATGCGGCGGAATCCATGCCGTTCGTACAGGCGCAGCGCCGGCCCGTTATCCACCCGGACCTCCAGCAGCATGCGCCGGGCCCCCTGGGCGCGAGCCTGGTCGATCAATGCGGCCAGCAGCCGCGTGGCGACGCCCTGACGCTGACAATCGCGTTCCACGCCGATGGTCATCAGTTCGGCGTCGTCCCCGTCATACCAGAATCCGGCATATCCGTGGATGGCCGTATGGTCGGCATCGTCCACGGCCAGCAGATAGGTGCGCGCGAAGGCGTCAAGTTCCTGCCCGACCGCGTCCCGGCTCCATGCCCCGACGCCGAACAGCTCGTGTTCGAGTTCGGCGATGCGTGCCACGACGATGCCGCGGTCCACCGTGTTGCATCCGACGATTATCATGCGTTCCGCTCCGCCCCGCCATGGTGCAGCACCTGCTTGAGCGGCTTGGGCACCGACACGTCCGGACGGCGCAGGTACAGCGGCTCCACCGTCCGGCCGTGGCCGGCGTCCCGATGCGCCGTGGCGTGCCGTGCGAACAGCGCCAGGCCGTCCGCGCCGCAGTCGAACGGCGTCGCATCCGCGACCATGCCGACGGACTCGATGCTTTCCCATGCCGCCGCGTATTTGCCGGCCCCGTGGCCGATGATATCGACCAGGACGCGGCGTTCCGGCCGTGCCTCGCGCAGCTGTGCGACGGCGGCGTTCACCCGCTCGGCGATATGGTCGGGGTAGTCGATGTCCATGTCAATCAACGGGCGCATTCCGGGAGCCGTGTCCGGCGCATCGGCGTACAGCGCGCAGTACAGTTGCCGACGGCGCGCATCATTGACGGCCAGCGTCAGCCGAATGTCGCCTTCCTGCAGCGGCTGGAATGCCGGTATTCCGACAGGCGCGGCGATCGACGCGTCACGTAGATGCGCGGCCAACTCGTGCTGCGGGGCGAGGATATCCTGCCCGATCAGCGTGGCGCCGGTGGCGTAAGCGATGGTTTTGGCCGCCACAATGCCGGCGCGCAGTCCGGTGAACGGTGCGGGGCCGATGCCGACGACCACCGTGTCGAGATCACGCGGCCGCAGACCGGCTTCGGCGACGGCGCGGGCGATGTTGCTCTGGAGTCGTTCGACATGGGTGCGCGAATCGGTTTCAATGATCGGCTCGCGTCCGACGATGCCGACCGCCGACCCGTACGAGGTGTCAATCACCAGTGTGCGCGTCACATCCGCCATGCTGCCTCCTGCCGTTGCCTGTTTGACCATCTCACTGTACAACCCTCCGGCAACGAGGACTATGCGGCGATTCGACGCGGGCGAACACGCTAGCGCGGCAATGCCGTCAGACGGCTGTCCCAGTCGCCTCCGCACGGCGTGATCGTGACGATGCGGGCACCGTCGCTGGTCGGTGCAACGCCGGAATCGTCGTGCGAGGAGGGCCGGCTGATGCCGATCTCCAGCCGTTCGGGGGCGAGCGCGGCGGCCATCTGTTCGCCCCATTCCATCAGGATGACCGTATGCTCGCCCGGTTCGTCCAGTTCCTCGTCCAGTCCGAGCGATTCCAGTTCGTCCAGCAGTCGGTCGACGCTGTTCTGTCCGGGTGCGTAGGCGGTGCCGCCCAAGCGGTAGGCGTCCACGTGGATGAGGTGTGCGGGCGAACCGTCAGCGAATCGTCCGTCGAGTTCGCGGGCGATGGTGAAGGTCGGGGAGACGATGGGGCCGTCGATGCCCAGGCCACGGCCGAATCCTTGGGCGAACGTGGTTTTGCCCGCGCCGAGCGGTCCGGATAGGAGGATGACGTCGCCGCCTGTGGTGATCGAGGCGACGGCCGCGCCCAGTTCGCGCATGGATTCCGTGGTTGCGGCGGTGATGGTGAGTGGGGTTGTCATATCAGTGTTCGCGTCCTTTGCTGCCGATGAGGATGATGGCGCGTTCCAAGGCGTAGACCGGGTCTCCCCCGTTGGTTTTGCTCTGTTCGTCCGCCCATGCGAGGGTTTGGATGCATCGGCCGAGCCCGGCGGATGTCCATCCGGACAGTTGCCGCATGGCGATTTTCAGGACGTACGGGTTGGTTTTGGCCTCCGCTTGGGAGATGACGCCGGATTTGACCGCCGAGGCCTTGGCCAGGGTGCGCAGTTTCATGGCCAGTGCGCCGATCAGGGCGATGGGTTCCGTGCCTTGTTCGATGGTGGATCGCATGGCCACGATGGCGTCGGCGGTGCGTCCCTCCAGGGCGCGGTCGGCCACGGCGAATCCGCTGACCTGCGGGTCCGCCGTCAGGTACTGGTTGACGCGTTCGATGCCGATGGGATCGTCGTCGAAGTCGAAGCATAGCTGCCCGCACATGGCGGCCAGTTCGCCGGTGCGCTCGCCCAGGACGGCCACCAGCTGCTGGGCCGCCATGGGGTCCACGCGCCGGTGGCGCCGTTCGAACTGCTGCATGACGAAGTTAATCTTGGCGTCGGCCTTCTTCAGGTCGGGGACCTTCTCCTCCCTAGCACCCGCCTTGATGATCAGGTCGTGGATGCGTTTGCCTTTGGTCCCGCCCTCGTGCTGACAAATCACCGGGCTGGCGTTGGCATCGTTGTTGGACTGTCCGCAGTATGCGGCGATGGCGTCGCCCAGTTTCTCATCGGCGTTCTGCAGGTTGCGAACCACCACGATGGCGCGGTCGGCGAGCAGGGAGGGGCTGACCGCCTCATCGAAGGCGTACCGGTCGGCATCGGTGGCGTCCAGTTCCACGACGTCCGCGTCCGGGTAGGCGTTCAGCGCCTGGTGGGTCAGGTCGCGGACGCGCTGGTCGTTGAGGTAGGAGTCTCCCCCGTACACGATGGATACCATGGCTTTGGCTGACGGCTTGGGCATACTGTTCAATCTCTCCGCATCGCTGGACATTTCCCCCGGTTGTCCGAGCTGTGATCCGCCCGGTCATCCCATGAGCCGAACACCTTGGGAGTCTGATTGATCCACAGGCCGATCCTCTCGTACCGGTTCCGCAACGGCCGCCATGGCTCGCTCGGTTCGTCGACGCGCGCCCGCATCCGCGCCGTCCCGCCAGCCCGCAATCGGCCGACGGCCCTCGCCAGCACCGCAATGGCCACCTCCGCACAGACCACGCCGACGGCACCGGTCACGCCATCGGCCCACGGCAGCGTCATGCGGTCGTCGCCGCCCAGCCACATGGCGCAGCATTCCATGACCTTGGTCCCCCACCCGGCAACCCATGCCAATGCGCCGCCCACGGGCGGGCAGCACCACGCCGTCAGCAGACCGGCCAGACCGGTTATGGTGGCGGCCCCGACCACCGGGGATACAATCAGGTTGGCGGGCACGGACATCAACGGGATGGCGGGCTCCATCAGGATCTGCACCGGCAGCGTGCAGCATTGCGCCGCAACGGTCAGGGCCACCGCCTCCGCCACAATTGCGGGCAGGAACCGTTCCAGTCGTGCCGCGATCGCACCCGTGCAGGTGATGATGCCGAACACCGCCGCGCAGGAGAGCGCGAACCCGTAGCTCGCCGCCATGTCCGGACGCGCCACGATTACGACGCCCGCCGTCCAGCACAGGGCGCTCATCGCCTGCGGACGGCGCCCCGCGGCCGTGGCCGCGGCCGTGAGACACCCCATGATCAGCGCCCTGGTCACCGAATCCGAGGGGAACATCAGCGCCGACAGCCCCAGATATGCGCCCACGGTGGCGACCGCCACCACATACCGGTGGGCGAGCAGCCGCGCGCACAGGCGGCGCACCAACGCCGCCACCAACACGAAATGGCCTCCCGAAACCGCCATGAGATGCATGATCCCCGAGCGGCGGAACCGCTCTTCCAGCTGACCGGCATAGGTGGCGTCGATTTCGGAGGCTCCCCCGGACCGTGCGGCGTACCGTTCCGATCCCAGCACGCCGATGGTCAGTCCCGGCACCAGCACCCTGGCTTGATCGGATAGGTCGTCCGTAGCCGCGAAGAACGCCTCCTGCATATGCGCCACGATGCGGGACCCCAACGGCGGCACCAATGCCAGCTGTGCGCCGTGCGCGTCATCGAGGGTCAACCGCACCCGCTGCCCGCCGAACTTGTTCTCCGCCAGATGTCCGGAGAACCGGTAGCGCGCATCGCGGGCCAGCGCGGCGCATTGCTCACCCGAGGCGTAGAGCCGCACATCCACGGAGGTGACCATATCCACCCCGTCGATCGTCACCCGGGTCAGTCGCGCCTCGCTTTGGCAATCCGCCTCGAATGTGTCGGCCACCGTCACCGGGGCGCGCACCGTGCCCTGCATCACGGCATGGACCGGACCATCGCGCACGCGAACCGACACCGGGTCATGCCAGACGACGGCGTTCACGCACCAGGTGGATACGCACGCGGTCAGCGCGGCGCAGCACACCATCGTCGTCATCCACACCGTGGCACGCGTCGGCCGCCAACACCCACGCATGACCGCGATCCCTACGCCCACGCCCGCGGCCGCGCCGAACGCCCCGGCCGCCAACACCCAGCCGATACCGACGTCCGTCCACCAACCATCGGCGGCCGGTTCCATCACGGCGGCGAACAGCCACCGGGTACCCAGAGCGGCCGCCCAGACCGTCAACGCCACCGGCAGCATCCGCCAATCACGGCTGCCCTGCTCCCTCCGTCCGCATCCGTCCATCCGCATCACCGCACCACCACCTGATCCCGCATCCTCTCCAGGGTTTTGGGGCCGATGCCGGAAACCTCCAGCAGTTGATCGACGCTGCTGAACCGCCCCACCTGCGAGCGATAGTCGAGGATGCGCTGTGCGATGGCCGGTCCGACGCCGGTGATGGTGTCCAGCTGTTCGAGTGAGGCGGTGTTCAGGTCGATCCGTCCCTGCTCGTCGATGCCCGGAGCGGCGCCGCCGGCATCCGGATTGGAGGGTTCCGGGGGCTGTGCGCCGTCGGACGACGCATCGAGCGATTCGCCGGGCGATTCGCCGGACAAATCGTCGGACAAATCGTCGGATGCAACGTCATGCGACTCACCATCGTCGGACGCGGACGCACCGCCCCCGGATGTCGCCTCGCCTGACGCCCCCTCCTGGGGTGTATCGGAGGACCGGTCCTGGTGCTGCATGGAAGTCTCCTGCTCCCGGTAGGCGGCGTAGTGCAGCGATTGACGGACAAGCAACGTCAGGCTGGCGCTCAGCGCGCAGCACAGCAGCAAGACGACAATCAACGCATGCACCGGTTTGACCGTCAGCCGCGGGCGATCACGGCGGAACCGCGATGTCAGCTCGCCCTCATCAAGGCAATCCGTCGGCTGCACCCCGGCCAGCCCAGCGAGTCGTACGCGCCCCGTGCCACGTACCTGTTCACGCACGATGCCATGCGCGGCATCCGGTTGTGGGCATGACGGCGGTCTGGGCGGCGAGAGCAGCCGTTCGCGCGGCTCCAAGGCGTCCAGTCGTCCCATCGCCGGTGATATGCCGGCATCCGTTCTGCGCATACCTCCACGATGCCGCCGCAACCGCCCGGAAGTCCAGCGCCGCCGGGCGATGTGGTCGAACGATTCCGGTTATCCACCGCCACCCCCGACGAACGGTCGACGTCACGCCCGCGTATACGACTATGGGCGGCCTCCCATGCTCGGAAGGCCGCCCATCGTAAAGTATGCGGCAGAGACCCGGTTGCCCCGATCGATTATTCGGCCGGCACAATCGAGACGATCTTCGGCGCCTTGACAATCACCTTGCGCGGTGTCTTGCCGCCTAGACGATCGGCCACGGCCTCCAGCGCCATCCGTTCGAGCTCGGCCGGATCAATGTCCGGGCTGACCTCCAGCTTGGCGCGCACCTTGCCCTTGATCTGCACGACCGCGGTGATGGTATCCTGCCCGACGTACCGTTCGTCGGCCACCGGCCAGGATTCGTGGGCCAGCGATGCGGTATGCCCAAGGCGGTTCCACAGCTCCTCGCAGATATGCGGCGCGATCGGCGCGAGCATGAGGATCAGCGGTTCCACGGCAGCGCGCGGCACCGCATCCAACGAGGTCAGATGGTTGTTGAGCACGATGAGCTTGGCGATGGCGGTGTTCGGGCGCATGCCCTCCATCTCCACCGTCACGTCGGCGATGGTGTTGTTGAGCAGCTTGAGGGTCTTCAGATCCGGCTCGTCCTCGCTCACGCGCACCTCGCCGGTGGTCTCGTCGACCACGTTGCGCCACAGGCGCTGCAGAAAGCGCATGCCGCCGACCACGTTGCGAGTGTTCCACGGGCGGGACTCCGCCAGCGGGCCCATGCTCATCTCGTACAGGCGGAACGTGTCCGCGCCGTAGTTCTCGTACATGTCATCAGGCGTGATGATGTTCTTCAGGCTCTTGCCCATCTTGCCGAACTCGCGGTTGACATGCTGGCCGTTCCAGGTGAACGTCGGTTCGCCATCGGAGCCGGCCGGGCCTTCCTCCACCTCAGCGGCCGGCACGTACTGGCCGCGGTCGTCGGTGTAGGCGTAGGCCTGGATCATGCCCTGGTTGAACAGCTTGTGGAACGGCTCGGCCGAGTCCACATAGCCCAGGTCGAACAGCACCTTGTGCCAGAAGCGCGCGTACAGCAGGTGGAGCACCGCGTGCTCGACGCCGCCGACGTACAGGTCCACGCCGCCGGAACGGCCGTTGCCGCGGTCCGGGCCCATCCAGTAGTCGTACTCGTCCTTCTCCACCATGTGCTCGGTGTCGGTCGGGTCGAGGTAGCGCATGTAGTACCAGCAGGAGCCGGCCCAGTTCGGCATCGTGTTCGTGTCACGATAGTAGGTCTTCGGCCCCTCGCCCAGGTCCATCGTGACCTTGACCCACTCCTCGTTGCGGCTCAGCGGCGCCTCCGGGTTGGATTCGGCGTCCTCCGGGTCGAAGGTCTTCGGGCTGTAGTCGGGCACGTCCGGCAGGTTGATCGGCAGCTGCTCGTCCGGCAGCAGGTGCGCCACGCCATCCTCGTCGTAGACGATCGGGAACGGCTCGCCCCAGTAGCGCTGACGACTGAACAGCCAGTCGCGCAGGCGGTAGCTGACCGTGCCCTTGCCCACGCCGGCCTGTTCCAGCCAGGCGTTGACCTTGGCGATCGCGTCGTCCACGCGCAGGCCGTCGATCGACAGCGGCTGGCCGTCGGCGCGGGTGGCGTCCACGGAGGAGTTGATGACGATGCCGTCGTGGGAGACGAACGGCGCCTTGCCCTCGTAGTTGGACAGGTCGTCGCCGGATTCCGGCAGCGGCTGGACCGTGTAGATCACCGGCAGGCCGTACTTGACGGCGAAGTCGTAGTCACGCTGGTCGCCACCCGGCACGGCCATGATCGCGCCGGTGCCGTAGTCCATCAGCACGTAGTCGGCGGTGAACAGCGGCAGCTTGGCACCGGTGATCGGGTTGATGGCGTACAGACCGGTGAACAGGCCCGTCTTCTCGCCCGCCTCGTCCACACGGTCCTTGGCAGTCTTGGCCTCGGCCGCACGGCGGTAGGCGGTCACGGCCTCCTTCGGCGTGGCGTAGCCGCCGGTCCAGGACTCGGGGGTGTCCTGCGGCCAGGCGTCCGGCACGCAGGCCAGCAGGTGGTGCTCCGGGGAGACCACGGCGAATGTGGTGCCGAACAGCGTGTCGGGACGGGTGGTGTAGATCTCCATGTCCTGCTCGCCGGACGGGGTCTCGACCGTGAAGTGCACGGAGGCGCCGTGCGATTCGCCGATCCAGTTGCGCTGCATCAGCTTGACCTTCTCGGGCCAGTCGATGGTGTCCAGATCGCTGATCAGACGGTGGCCGTAGGCGGTGATGCGCATCGACCACTGGCGCAGCTCGCGCTGGAACACCGGGAAGTTGCCGCGCTCGGACTTGCCCTCGGCGGTGACCTCCTCGTTGGCGAGCACGGTGCCCAGGCCCGGGCACCAGTTGACCGGGGACTTGGAGATGTACGCCAGACGGAACTCGTTGAGCACGTCGGCCTGTTCGACGGCGGTCAGTTCGTTCCACACCTTGCCGTCGTGCCCGGGGATGGCACGGGTGCCGGATTCGAACTCGGCCACCAGATCGGAGATCGGACGGGCGCAGCCCTTGGATCCGCTCGGGTTCGTGGCCTCCGGATCGTACCAGGCGTCATAGATGCGGGAGAAGATCCACTGCGTCCAGCGCACATAGCCGGGGTCGATGGTGGCGAAGGATCGACGGTCGTCGAAGCTCAGGCCCATGCGGTGCAGCTGGCGGCGCATGTTGGCGATGTTCTGCTCGGTTGTCACGCGCGGATGCTGGCCGGTCTGCACGGCGTACTGCTCGGCGGGCAGGCCGAAGGCGTCATAGCCCATGGCGTGCAGCACGTTCTCGCCCTTCATGCGGTGGTAGCGGCTGACCACGTCGGTGGCCAGATAGCCGAGCGGATGGCCCACGTGCAGGCCCTTGCCCGAGGGGTACGGGAACATGTCCATCGCGAAGTAGGACTTGCGGCCTTCGGCGTTGCGGCCTTCGCCGTCCTTGAGATCGCCGTTGACGTTCGCCGCCCAGAAGGTGCCGTGCTCGTCCCAGTACTGCTGCCAACGCTCCTCGATGCCCTGCGCCATCGCGGCGTTATAGCGGAAGGCGGGTTCGCCGGCATCGACCGCCGGCGCCGCCGTGTTCTTCTCGTTGTCACTCATGGTCAACGATTATCGCCACGTAACTGGACACCAAGCGGGGCGTCGTCCGCTGTCCGGACGGGCCCCGTGTCACTTGAACCAGCGGGAGCGGGTCAGGAACCAGGTCACCGCCGCGGCCAGCGCCATCGAGACCACCACGATGAGCAGGAATCCCCACGGTTTGTCGGTGAACGGCATGCCCATCATGCCGCCGTCGAAGTTCATGCCGTACATCGAGAAGATGAGCGTCGGGATCGACAGCGAGATGGAGATGATCGTGAAGATGCGCATCACGTTGTTCAGGTTGTTGGACACGATCGAGGCGAAGGCGTCGGTCATGTTGGCCAGAACGCCGCTGTAGATGTTCGCCATCTCGATGGCCTGCTTGTTCTCGGTGATCACGTCCTCAAGCAGGTCCTCGTCCTCCGGGTACTGCTTGATGCGGGCCAGCGTGGTGAGCTTCTCCATCACGATCTCGTTCGATTTGAGCGATGTGGTGAAGTACACCAAGGTCTTGCTCAGTTCCAGGAGCATCAGGATCTCGCGGTTCTGCATCGAATGGCGCAGCTTGAGTTCGAGCTTGTCGCTCTCCCGGTCGATGATGCGCAGATATCGCAGGTACATGGTGGCGTTGCGGTACAGGATCTGCAGGATGAAACGCGTCTTCATGTAGGTGTTGAACCCGCGGATCGTCCCCTCCATGAACGGGTGAAGCACGGGGGTGTCCTGCATGCACACGGTGATGATCATGTTCTGCGTCACGATGATCGACAGAGGAATCGTCTCGTACCAGTCGCGTCCGCCGCGCTCCTCCACGGTCGGGATGTCGACGATGATCATCGTGTAGTCGTCCTCGACGTCCACGCGCGAGCGTTCCTCGTCATCCAGCGGGGCGCGCAGGTCGGCCAGGTCGATGCCGGTCTCCTGCGCCACGGTGGCCAGTTCCACGTCGGTCGGGTCGGAGAGACACAGCCATGATCCGTTCTCCGGTTTACTGATCTGTTCCACCTGGCCGTTGATGGTGTTGAACATACGCAACATGGGTCTCTCACCCGCCTTTCACTGACTGTTGGATAGGATGCCACGGCTCATCCGAGCCGTATAAAGCATAGCCCCTGTCCCCCGACTTTGCGCCCGTTGCGGACACAAGTTCAACCGTTGTTCATATACGCCGTTCCGGTTCGATGGATTCCGTGCGCCGACCCACGCTCCGGGCCGCAACGGGCCGGCCGGACCCGCCCCCCAACGGGTTCCCCCGCACGTGAATCCATGCGATTACGATGGCGGTTATGACGGAACATGTGGAGCACGGGTTCGGCCCGGTGTGGGATGCTGAGTCACGGGTGCTGGTGCTGGGCTCGATGCCCAGCCCGAAATCGCGGGAGGCGTCGTTCTATTACATGCACCCGCGCAACCGGTTCTGGCCGGTGATGGCCGCGGTGTTCGCCGATCCGACCGATCCGGAGGATGCGCCGGGCGATACGCCGGATTCCCGGCGCGCGTTCGCGTTGTGGCATGGCATCGCGCTGTGGGATGTCATCGCCGAATGCGATATCGACGGCGCATCCGACGCGTCGATCGCCAACGCGGTGCCGAACGATCCGGTTCCGCTGATCCGGGGTTCGCGCATCGCGTTGGTGGCCACGACCGGCGCCAAGGCGACGCAGCTGTATCGGCGGTTGTGTACGCCGTTGCTGGAACGGGCCGGGATCACGGTGCCGCACGTGGGGTTGCCATCGACCAGTCCGGCGAACGCGGCGATGGGTCTGGACCGGCTCATCGCCGCGTACCGTGAGGCGTTGGCGCCGACGGGCCGATAACCGCGACGTCGCGGCGGACATATCCGCGACGACATGCGCGTCACAGTTCCGTCCGCGTATAGATGCGCATACAGATGGCCGCGCTGGCCGCCATGATCGCCACGGTGAGCGCGGCGCATATCCCGCAGCACAGGACCAGCCGTTCCGGGGACAGCAGCCAGAGCAGCCCGTCGGACCATGCGGCCACCACGGATTCGTCCCGACTGCCTACGAACAGCGCCACCATCAGCACGGCGAACACACCGAGCATCGGCAGCATGGTGGTGGCCGTGGTGGCGCCGAACCGGTAGAACAGTATGGTCATCGCGCACACCATGACGGTGCAGACCAGCAGGAACGCCGATCCGACCAGCAGAGCCTCGTGCACGGCGTCCGCGGAGCACATCGCCGCCATCATCCCGGCAGGGCCGCCCAGTTCCGGAGCCACCGCCGCGATGCCGATGTTCAGTCCCACCGCGACAGCCGCCGTCAGCAGGCTGGCGATCACCAGCGTCGGCAGGGTCAGGTATCGCCCCGCAACGATATCGCGCCGGCTCAGCGGCAGCGTCATGCGATACGACTTCCATCCCTTCAGCTCATCGTATTGTCCCAGCTGCATGCCCACCATGGGGTAGGTCATGAACAACGCCGCGGCCACCACCGTGGCCAGGGATTGCGTCTGCAGCCCCAGCCACAGGCACAGCACCAGCGATATGGGCAGGTTCAGCAGCATCCTCTGCCGGATCATCATCAGATCGAGATGCCATGCGCGGATCATCGTGAGACCCCCTTGATTGTGAAATGCAGATAGTCGTCGATGGTCATGCGGTCGCAGGGGATGTCGGGGAACGCCTCGGCGAACGCGAACCGATCCGGCACCGCCAGATCGACGCCGTATTCGTGACGCAAGATCCTCGGTGCCGTGCCGCCGAACACATCCGACCCAAGGATCGCGTCGATGTCACGCGCCCGGCATCGGGCCACACCCATCGTGTCGGTGATCTCGTCCTTCGGTTTGTCGAAGACGATGCGGCCGTCGTCGATGCAGACCACCCGGTCCGCGATCCGTTCCAGGTCGGAGGTGATGTGGCTGGACATGAGGACGCCATGTCCGTCATCCGCCACGAATTCGCGCAACAGGTCCAGCACCTCGTCACGGGCCATCGGGTCGAGTCCGGCGGTGGCCTCGTCCAGGATGAGCAGCCGCGCCCCGTGGCTGAGCGCGCAGGCGAGCGACAGCTTCATGCCCATACCCCGGGAGAGTTCCTTGACCTTCTTGGTGTCCTGCAGGTCGAACCGCTTCAGGTATGCACGGAACCGGCGTTCGTCCCACTGCCGGTAACAGCGCTGGAGCACCCCGTTGATGTCCCGGATGCGCAGCGCATCGGGGAACGCCAACGTGTCGAAGACAACGCCCAGCAGTTCCTTGGCCGCCACGCCTTCCGACCGGCCCATCTCGCGGATCGGCGCGCCCATCACCGTCCCCTCGCCGCCGTCGGGGCGGATCAGCCCCAGCAGCGCCTTGATCGTGGTGGTCTTGCCCGCCCCGTTGCGTCCGACGTAGCCGACGATCTCGCCAGGGCGGACGCTCAGGTCCACATTCCGCAGGGCGAAGTCGCCATACCGTTTGCATAATTGATGGGCCTCAAGCAGAGGCCGGGAGTCGCTCATGATGCGTCGCCTTCCATGATGAGATCCATCATCTCCCGAAGCTCGTCATCGCCGATGTCGGCGGACCGCGCGTCATCGACCAGCCGCATGAGTCGCTGCTCGATCTGGCGACGGCGCTCCTCGCGCAGCAGTTCGACGTTGCCGCCGGTGACGAAGCTGCCCTTGCCCTGCACGGTTTCGATGAACCCCTGGGCCTCCAGATCCGTATACGCCCGTTTGGTGGTGATCGCACTGATGCGCAGCCCGTTGGCGAGCGCGCGGATCGAGGGCAGCTTCTGCCCCGGCTGGAGTTCGCCGGTCAGGATGAGCTCCTTGATCTGCGTGGTGATCTGCTCGTAGATCGGTCTGTTCGACGAGTTGGAGATGATCAGGTCCACTGTGTGTTTCCTTTGCCGTTGTCAGGTGTCCGCCGCGCATGGCTTGTGCGGCGGCCACCGTGCCCTTGACGAAAGCGTCCTCCCGGAAGAGCCCGAGTGTATATACCCTCTATACACAGTATATACACGCGACGGTGGCGGGTCAACACGCCCATCAGAAGTCCGGTTCCCCGTACCGTCCCGACCCCGCCCCATACGGACCGGCATAATCGGGTATGGCCCCGACCGTACCGCCGCCGTACGCACCGGTCTCCTGCGGCCACGGCGATTCGATGCGGCGGGTGCGCTCGCGGGTCCCCATCGACGAGATCCGATACGGGCCGTCAACGCTCCAGCCGTCCATGTACGGGGCGAGCTGCGCATCGTCGGGTTCCGGCACCGCGATGTCGATGCGTTCGGGATGCAGACCTGGGTCCTCGGCGTCCACGCGTTCCCGCAGCAGCGCTATCCGCCGGGCCACCTCCACGCGGTCCGCGCCCTCATAGCGTTCCAGCGCACGCTCCAGTGCCGACAGGAACTCGCGCCGGCGCGCCATCGCCAGGTATTGCTCCGCCTGATGATCCATGTCGGCCATCAGCCGATCGCATGCATACCGTTCCCGGGCGCACCGCTTGGCCTCCTCCCATTCGGCCCGCTCCTGCCGGTCCTTGCGGCGCCGCTCCATTGCCGATGCGAATTCGTTGAACACCGATGGGATCTTCTCCTCCAGCGATGACGTCGCCGTGTCCTTGGCGGTCCTCCGGCAGGCGACGTCGCCATCCGTCCTAATGGCGATCTGCAGCAGGCCGGTGCCGATGAACTCGCGCACGCGGTACGCCAGCCAACGCGGCTCATCCGGGTCCGCGCCGACGGCTGCGGGCGGCTTGCGCGGGGCGTTCGGTGCGCATACCTCCTGTACACGCAGGAAATACGTCACGCCGTCGTCGGTGGCGCACACGATATGCGCCCATGTCAGGTCTTCGCGGTGCAGCCGCAGCAGGTCCCCGTCGTCGGGCGGCGGCACGGCGAACCCGCGGTCCAGCGCCGATGTTCCGATAAGCCTGATGATCGCGACAGCACGTTCCACGTGCGGCTCGCTCACATATTGGTTGTCCCGATCGTCCCTGAACCGATCGACCCATGCCTCAATGGCCGTATCCTGCGTCATAGTGCCCCCTTGCCTGTTTGTCTTGCATACTGTGGTGTACGCCGCGCGCATCCCACGCGCGACGTTGCACCACAGCATGGCACATGCGACGCCATATCGCCACCGCCTGGCCTGACAATGTGGACAAGTGGATGAAGTAACGGCTATCCACATCGGCCTTCGCCGGACATGCCGGAGCCGCCCCAAACGCAACAACGGCGGCGGGACGCCGCCACGGGCATCCCGCCGCCGGATTCTCACGCGGCCGTCGCGCACGCCGATACGCGGAACCTCACCAGTCGATCCGCGGCGCCGGCAGCGCCGGACGTTCGTCGATGGAGGGCAGGTCGGCGGCGTCGGCCGCATAAAACCGCTTGAGGTCGGAGGAGAACTTGCGCAGGCTCTCCTTGGCCGAATACAGCATATGACCGGCCGGGTAGTAGGTGAACGCCACATTGCCGCGCAGCGGTTCGGGCAGTCCCAGATGGTCGATGTCGCATTCGGTCTGGAAGAACGGCGTACACAGGTCATACCAGCCGTTGCCAATCAACACCTTGAGCGTGGGCTGGTGCACGATCGCCGCGGCCAGGTCGGCCGTGACCGACGGGAACGGGATGATCTCGCCCTCAATGCACTTGGTGTGCGCGGGCAGGCGGTGCCACCACATCCACCCCTTGCCCGGCTCGGTGGATTCCCAGTCGAAATCCGCAAAACCTCGGCGCTCGGGGACGCGGTCCCAGCCCAGCTCGTCGCGCAGATAGGCGTTGACCAGGCTGGAATACGCGGGGTCCAGGTAGGCGTCATCGACCACGAAGGTCTCGTCGTCACTGACCGGATCGAGATCGTATCCGGCGGCGCGGCCGTCGTACCGGCCCACGATCCGGCTCCGGTCGAGCAGCAGACGCTTGCGGAACCGGGTGTCCAGCACCCGCAGGTCGGAGGCGAACACGTAATCGGCGTTCAGGCCGGTCAGTTCGGCGTAGCGTTCCGCCACCCTGCGCTTCGTCCCGTCATCCAGGCGGGCGCCGGCGGCGAGCGAC
>NZ_DGVO01000037.1:15136-22142 GCF_002394995.1 Bifidobacterium sp. UBA4282 | reverse complement strand
CCAGACGCAGCGGGCCGTCGGCGAAGGCGCGGGCCTGTGCCAGATGCTCCTCAAGCGTGAGCCCCTGACCGGCCTTGCCGTGGTAGTGCGCCACCGAGGCGTAGGTTGGGAAATAGCCGACGTAGCACTGGTCGCTGGTGTCGAACACATGCGCGTAGTCGAGGATGTTCGAGATGAGCGTCAGGCCGTTCAGCGAGACGCCATCCTGCTGGAGACGGTAGGCGAGCGCCGCGCCGCGGGTGGTGCCGTAGGATTCGCCGAGCACGTACTTGGGCGATTTCCAGCGGCGGTATTTGCTCAGGTAGGCGCGGATGAACGCGCTGAAGCCCTTGACGTCGCCATCCACGCTCCACAGTTCGGGCTTGGCCTTGTCCAGGATGGTGGAGAAGCCGGCGCCGGCCGCGTCGATGAACACCAGGTCACTGACCGGCAGCAGGGTTTCGGGGTTGTCGGCGAGCGTGTAGGGGGCGGCGGGCACGGGGTCGGTGTCGGTCACGTCGATGCGTTTGGGCGCGATGGATCCCAATAGCAGGAATGTGGAGCTGGAGCCGGGGCCTCCGTTGAAGATGAAGGTCACCGGGCGGGTCGGGTCCGTGGCGCCCTGGTCGTCCACGGCGTTGAATGCGGCGAAGAAGATGCTGGCGGCCGGCTTGACCTTGGCGGTGTCGATGGTGATGGTGCCCAGGGTGGCGTCGTAGCGCCATTCGCGCCCGTCCAGCGTGATGGTGTGGCGCGTGGTCTTCTCGTAGGGTTCGGGCAGGTGCTCCTTGTCGGCATCCGCGGTCGGCGTCTGCGCCGTGGTGGTGTTCTGATCGGTCATTGATCGTCCTTTGTTCGGTGATGGACAGGATGTCTCCCATGATACGGTTCGCACTGCTTCGGGGTTTGTTTTTCGAGGCCCGGTTTTCCGCCCCTGTTGGATTCGCACCTTGAGGTAGTGCGAACCCGCTCTCGCTCAAGGACGCGTTGAGGATGTTGAAGATCAGGGCCGACCGGATCCGCTGCACCCGTGGACTAGGGACAGTAACGACGATGCCCGTCCGGAGTGCTCCCCGGACGGGCATCGGCATATCCTTGGGACCAATCGGCTCAGTCCTTCTCGATGGTCTTGCCGGCGTTGGCGCCGGAGGTCAGGTCCTGGATCTCGGTGATCTCCATGACCGGGACGCAGGCCGGGACCTTGGTGCCTTTCTCCTGGGCGACCTTGACCTGTGCGTCGTAGATCTCGCCCTCGGTGTGCAGGGTCACGGGGCCGCGGAATCGGTAGCCCTTCTTCTCGGCCAGGTTGGCGACGGCGATGACCAGTGGGCTGCCGTCCTGCAGGTTGCGGTACACCTGGCCGGCCGTGCGTTCGTGGTAGGCCAGATGATGGTCGTCGAGCACGAACATCGACATCTTCGGGCCCAGATCGAGCTGGCCGTCCTTGCCGATCGTGGTGACCCACGCCAGATTGTTCTCGATGAAGGTCTTCATCTCTTCGGTGAGCGTTGCCATATGTCCATCCTTTCGTTAGACGTATCTCCAGCCTACTGCACCGCGGTGGGATTTCACCCCGTGGAATCACCGACTGTGACCAACATCACGGCATGGCGCGATCCGCTCGGATAATCGGATAATCAGATAAAGTCATAGGGCATGCGGTGCTCCACCAGCCAGAACACCCCAAGGCCGAGCAACACCACGCCGAGCACCCCTCCCCCGTTCCCGGTCATCCAGCACACAGTCAGGCAGATCACCACGAAGCGGGCCAGATAGAATACGGCACGCCGGGCACCGCACCGAGGTCTGGTCTCCACGCTCATCCGAACGAACCCGGCCCCCAGCGTACAGCCGCCGCGCACCCATGGGATCCACAGTTCGGTGACGGCCAGGCATATCAGGAACATCGGGACCCCCATCGCGAAGGTCAACGGCCTGAACCCGGCGAACCGGATGCCGACGAGATATACGATCGCCGTGCACGGCACGCTGATAATCCCGGTGATCACGCAGTCGATGCAGAAGGCGACGCAACGGCGTACGAACCCGGGTTCCGTCACGATGCCCTCGTCGATATCCCGCCGCGGCAGCGCGCGGTTGGCGAGCGCCGCGACGGCATAGCCGAGGAGCGCGCCCAATGTGTTCCAAATCAGGTCGTCAACGTCGAACAGCCGGTAGGAGCAGGGGTAGAGGTGGAAGATGCCGGTGAGCTGCGCGGTTTCGATCAGCAGCGACACGGCGAATCCCATCAGCGCCGTGCGCGCAAGCCCCGTGCGGAGGAAACGACCCAGGATGAAGCCGAGGGGAACGAAGAACACGATGTTCATGCCGATCTGCAGCAGCGCAGTCACCCCGTCGGCTCGGATGTCGCCGATGAACCGCAGCGGATCGAGCTGCGGAGTCAGATGGTGCGTCGCACAGTATGCCGCCGCGTCCTGCGGCATCGGATACAGCGTGAAGCAGCCGAGTGCGAGCAGGTAGAGCACACACCCGTAGGAGACTGCGACCGAAGTCAGGCGGATGCGGTTCTCGCGATGGTAGAGCATCGCCAGCACCGGCAGCGTCAGCACCGCTGAGGCGAATGGCCAGATCGCCACCGCGAGGATGAACGGCTCGGTGAAGTCGCCGAGGAATGCCATCATGTCGTTTCCCGCCTTCCGACCGGGGCCGTACACGACGATCGTGACGTCTGCCCGGGTCCGACGGTGTCATGCTACGGCACCGACCGCGCGACGTGCATCGGCCGTCGGGCCTATTCGCGGCTGAACGCGCATGAGTCATACGTCCTGCGGATGACCTCGGTTCCCGTCGGCGCCGGCAGATCGGATGATGATGCCGAGTCGTCCCGCGGCATCGCCATCCATGCGAAGACATACCGCGGGCGCCGTTCTCACGGCAGCGATATGCGGTATCCGGCAACGATGCTGCGATTCCAGTCCGCTTCGGTGCGACAGGTCTTGCCGAGTTCGTCGATCAGACCGTGGAACTCCTGGAATTCGGGGATGGTCCAGGAAGCCACATCGATGCACGGCATGACGCGACGACGGAGCCCCTCATAGGATTTCGGCAGGTCGTCCACGCCGAGCGTCTCGAACATGCGGCGGGCGTAGCGGTCGGCGATGAACGCGGGCCGGTCGAACACGTACAGCAGCAGGTCGTCGGCCGTCTCGCCGCCCACACCGCGGATGGACAGCAACTCCCGACGCAGCGTCTCGTCGTCGAGTTCCCGCACGAGGGCTGGGATCTCGTCGTCATGGCTCCATTCCCCCAGATCCAGGAACCATTGACAGAACGCGCGCAGATACACGGCCTTCTGCCGGTAGTAGCCAGTCGAACGAATCAGGTCCCACAATGTTTCGTCCGGCAGATCGGCGATCGAACGGGCGTTCAGCACGTCGGCCGCCTTCATCCGGCCGAGCGCCGTCTCCACATTGCCCCATGCGGTGTTCTGGGTCAGGATCGCCCCGATGGCGATCTCGAACCGCGTGTCGGCGGGCCACCAGTGAGTGGGCCCCATATGGTCCAGCAGCAGCTCATACAGGCCCCGCACATCGATCAGACACCGTTCATCCATGATGCCATCCTACCCAGTCGCCGACGTATGTCACCGAACACTTCCCCTCCGCGCAACCCCGACATCTTCCGCGCGGTGCCGCAGCCCGCCGGTATCCGTGCGCGACGGACGGGGGTCGCGGCACATCCTTTAGCTATCGTGGTGAATGAAGGTATCGCGATCGCACGCGATCAACGACGAGACGGGAGACCGACATGACCGTGCTGGAGACGGAACGGCTGATGCTGCGACCTTGGCGAGTGGATGATGCCGCGGATGCGCAGGCCCTGTTCGCGTATGCCAGCAGTCCGGATGTGGGGCCGGCCGCGGGCTGGCAGCCGCATCGGAGCGTCGCGGAAAGCGCCGAGATCATCCGTGCGGTGCTGAGCGAACCGGAGACGTATGCCGTCGTCCTCAAACAAACCGACAAACCGGTCGGCAGCATCGGATTGCAGAAGCCGTGCGCCTCCGTCATCGGCACGCCGGGATATCAGACCCCGGCCCTGGAAATCGGATATTGGATCGGGAAACCATACTGGGGGCAGGGACTCATTCCCGAGGCGGCGCGTGCATTGCTGCGCCATGGGTTCGAGGCTCTGGATCTGCAGGCGGTCTGGGGTACGCATGACGTGGAGAACGCGAAATCCTCCCGCGTGATGGACAAGCTCGGGTTGCGGCTCGTCCGCGTCCAGCCGCATGTGCGCATGGAGCTGCTGGGCGATGTCTGGCGCGATGAAGCCGTCCGCCGCATCACCCGCGAACAGTGGGAGGCCGGAGTCGCGGATGCGATGGACTGAGCCGATGCCCCGTGGTCATTCGTCGAAATAAAACAGTTCCTCGAACTTCTTGTCCAGGGCGACGCACAGGATCAGAGCGAGTTTGGCCGTCGGGTTGAACTGACCGGTTTCAATGGAGCTGATCGTCTGGCGGGAGACTCCCACGAGCTCGGCCAATTGCGTCTGTGAAAGTCCCTTTTCCGCCCGCGACGCCCTCAAACGGTTCCGCAGAATCAGACTATTGTCCAACCAGTCACCTCACGTGCCATTGGTTACGAATGGATGATCCTACAGTAGCGTGGACAGCACATAGCCCGCCAACGCGATCACCAGTCCCACACTCCCCACAACCCCAGTCACCAGAACAACCGTTTCACGACGCGCCACATACTGCCCCAAGCCTGGCAGGTCAGGTATCCGAGAAGAAATACCAACGGCAGCGAGATATCGATGCCGATCACCGTGTTGTAGACGATGACGACGGCGACGAGAACCATGAATCCGGCGACCCCACCCGCTGCCCTTTCTGGCGCGCGTCCAAAGCCCCTTCGTCATGGAGACGATTGTCCTTCCGGCCCTTTTACAGTATTTCATCCCTATCCACGAGAAATCCCCCTTTCATGGTATGCCAAGTATACTTGACATACTGATTGTATGTCAGTCCTGCGTTGCTTCCAAACTGGAATATAATGCGCATCGTGCGCATATTATGTGCATGAGATTCAAGAAATCGAGAGACGTCTGATGGCGGACGGGTGGCGGCTGGACCGTTCTCCATTCGGGTGCGCGCGCAATCCGCCGGCATGGAACGAGTGTAGGATTGTCGTATGGTCGGGGAGAAATCGCATGGCACGTCGCACATCATCGAGCACATCGTCCTCGCGGTCGCACTGGTCTGGGCCGCAGGTTGCACGTTCGTTTGGTCACAGACGGACATGTCCCATCGCATTGTCAACGCCAAGTCCCCTGACGGCACATGCGAAGTGACAATCAGCGAACTCGGCTCGCCGGTATTCTTCAGTCCCAGCGATATCAGGATCAAAGTCTTATGGGACACCGATCCGAACGTCATAGGAGCCGAGAACGTCACACAAATCGAAACGATTCTGAGTAACGACGGAAAATCATTGGATGCGGACAATTTCGCCGTCACGTGGCGCGACAACATTCCGACCGTCATCACCCACGGCGAAGAGCAACACGACCAAAGCTACACGTTCAATTGGAAGGACGTGCCCCACCGGTTCGGATGACGCCGCCACCGGAGACCGAGGATCAGCTGTTTCCCTCTCACCCGAGTTGGAGGAACATTATGACGAACAAAACGGTCCCGACCCCGCCCACGCCAGAAGGAGAAGCGCCAGAGCGGTTTCGTTGTGTTCTTTCGACTTGCACTATTGTATCCCATAGGATACAATAGTGGTCATGGAGATACGCAAGACCGACGAATACGACGCCTAGTTCCGCAATCTACGGGACCGGCAAGCCAAGGCGCGGATCAACGCGCGGATTTGTCTGTGCCAGACGGCCGGCAGACCCGTGGGCGACATCAACACCATCGGGGACGGGGTCAGCGAGCTGCGGTTCCACTTCGCCCCCCGGCTACCGCGTCTACTTCGCGCAGAAGGGAGACGTGGTCATGCTGCTGCTCGCGGGCGGCGACAAACGCACGCAACCCAAGGACATCGACAGGGCCAGGCGCATGCTGGCCGAACTCAAGGAGGACAAGCAATGGTAACGACAAGCGTCTGGGACGCCAGCGAATACCTGGAGGACGAGCAGGATGCCATCGCCTACATCAACGCCGCGGCCGAACTTGACGACCCCGCCCTGCTTCAGGCCGCTATCGGGGACATGGCCAAGGCCCGCGGCATGGGACAGATCGCCAAGGAGGCCGGCGTCGGACGGGAGAGCCTGTACAAGAGCCTCGGCAGGGACGGCAACCCGTCGTTCCGCACCATCGCCAAGGTCGTCAAGGCCCTCGGCGGCCGCATCGTCATCGAACCATCGGCCGCATGACCTCGGCCATCCGACACGAAGCCGCCCTGGCGTCTCACCTGCGAGCGCCGGGGCTGCTTTTTATCATGTGCAGTTCCAGGGCATTGGTATTCCGGCGATTACATCGACGATACGCCGTCCGAATCGGCGAGCGCGGCGATGCGCTGTTCGAGTTGCCTGTTCTCCTCCTGGAGTCGTTGGATTTCGTCGTTGTTGGTTTGGATGCGTTGTCGGAGGGTTTGGATGGTGTCGGATGTGGGATGAGGTTGCCGATGCGTTTGGCGAGGTCCTGGGCGCGTCCGGATACGCTGCGCTGGTAGCGCATGGCGGTTTGTGGGTCGGCGTGGCCGGCTGCGTCCATGAGCTCTCTGACTGTGGCGCCCTGTTGGGCGAGGAGGGTGAGGACCGTGTGGCGCAGGTCATGGAATCTGAGGTCCGGTCGGCCCGCGGCCTTGCGTGCCTCGTCGTACCACGAGCGCAGCGAGTTCGGGTGGATGGGTTTGATCACGTCGCGCGTGCTGGGGAACAGCCACGCGTCGGGCTCCGGCCCGGCCTGCTGGAGGAGCCGGTCGAGGTAGGGCGCGTATTGGGGCGGGATGTTCTCGTCGCGGACGCTGTGCTCGGTCTTGGTGCTGCCGACGGTTTGTGGTCCGATGGTCTTGCGGCTGCGGCGGATGTGCAGGATGAGATGCTCGAGGTC
>NZ_DGVO01000037.1:0-15082 GCF_002394995.1 Bifidobacterium sp. UBA4282 | reverse complement strand
CGTGCTCGAGGTCGATGTCCCAGCGTTGCAGGGTGCAGATCTCGCCGATGCGCGGGCCGTTGCAGAACACGGCGATGTAGATCGTGTCGGCGTATCTGGCGGGCATGTTGTCGTGGATGGCCTTGACCTGGTCCACGGTAGCGGGCACGGCCTTGAGGACCTTGAGCGCGTTGACGCACATGGCGCGCTGGGAGTGGTCCAATTGGTCCCACCAGCGGTCGCAGTCGCGCGGCGTGATGTCCACCAGTCGCATGCGGCCGAAATACGGGAGCACGTGGTTCTCGGCGTCCTTACGGAGACGGTACACGCTGCCCGCCTCCAACGGCATGCCGCCCTTGGTGCGCCGCTGTTCCAGCCATATCGGGAAATAGTCGCCGAATGTGAGCCTCGAACGCTCCTCCTCGCGCTGCTCCTCACGTTCTGGCTGCCACGCCCTGGCATCGATCCTGAGCTTGGCCTCGCGCAGCCAGGCTCGGGCGCCGTCCTCGTCGTCCACATCGAAGTTCGCGTACTGCCGCTCCCCCAGGCCCGGCCAGCGCATGAACGCCCACACCGGGGTCATGTAGCTGGCCTCGATGTACTTCGCATTGCTCCGGTTGGGCTTGTACCGTACCGTCCCGAATCGCTTCGCCATCACATCCTCCAGGTGTGGTGTAGGTACATTACATGTGACGGCGGAGCCGCCCCTTGCAGAAACGGCGGAATCAAGCCGTTCCCGAGGGGTCTCCCCCGCCGTCGGGACCGTTTGGGGGACATTTTGGGGACATGGCTGGGGAGGGTGGGGCGAACGTCTCCGCGATCCGGTCGCTGACCTGGTCCATCCGGTCGGGCCACAAATCCGCGTACAGGTCGAGCGTGATCCGCGCGCTGGAATGGCCGAGGATGGCCTGCAGCGTCTTCGGGTCGGCGCCCGCCGCGATCGCCATGCTCGCGTACGAGTGGCGGAGCGCGTGCACGGTGATGCGCGCCTGCGGGGTCTCCCGGATGCCGGCCGCGGCCAACGCGGGATGCCATATCCGTCTCACCCAGCTGCCGATGTGGATACGCCCGCCTTTCGCGTTGACGAACAGGTACACGTCCGCGGGCCGCCCGTCGGTCAGCTCGCGCAGGTCACGGGTCAGGAATCCGGGGATGGGCACGCGGCGGTTCTTCCCGTTCTTCGGGGTGCCCTCGCCCAGCCGGCCGTCGCGCTGCAGCGTGACCGTTTTGGTGATGTGGATGCGGCGCGAACCATAGTGGACGTCGCCGACGCGGAGGGCGGCGAGCTCGCCGTCGCGCATGCCCGTGTAGGCGAGCAGGAGGATCATGGTCCGGTCGCGGCGCGATCCGATGCGCCGCCCGTGGGGCGAGACGAGCGTTTCGGCGGCGTCGGCGGTCCGGTGGATCTGGTCGGCGGTCAGGTAGCGGACGCGTGTCGACGGTGTGGCGCGCACGCGGATCCCGGATGCGGGGTTGGCGGGGATGAGCCGCATCCGGACCGCATGGTCGAGAATCATGGTCAGGACGAAGAGCCGCTGGGTGACGGTGCTTGCGGCGAGCGGCCCCTTCAGGGGGCCGGGCGCGTTCCCGTCGAGCAGGTCGCGCACCCACGCCGTAACCATGCTCCGGTCGATCGCGCCCAGGGGTGTGCCCGCCCATTTCGGGCCGATGGTGGTCCGGTAGGCGCTTTCGTAGCCGGCGGCGGTGCTCTCCTTGATATTGACGAGCGTGCCGATCCACTCACGGTACGCGTCGGCGACGGTGCGTTCGCCGCCACGCGGGTCGATGTACCGGCCGGAGCGCAGATCGTCCTCCATGCCCGCCTTGAACGCCTCCGCGGCGGCGCGGCTGCGGAACGCCTTGCGGCGGCGCCCGTCGGGCGCGTTCCAGTAGACGACCCACCGGGAGCCCTTCCCGTAGCGGGCGGTGCGATGTTCGGGCGGGATCGTCTTCTTCGCCTTCTCGGGGTCGGCGCCCGCGGCGCGGCGCATGGCCGCGGTGGGCGGTATCCGGTTGCCGTCCCTGTCGACCGCGTCCCTGAGCCACGCGTCGTCAATCCATGACTTCGCCATGATCACGCTCCTTCCAATATGCGCGTTTCACCTGCGCTTTACGCGCCTATGCGCGTCCCCACGCGCCATCGCACGGGATTCGGGGTTTCGGACGCCGCCGGACGCATAGCAGCATGCGAACGCCGGAAACACGTCCGGCGACATCCGAAAGGAGACACCAGTGGCCGACCGGCTCAAACCGCTGCTCGTCAACGCGTCCGAGGCCATGCGCCTTCTCGACATCAGGGACCCGCGCGTCCTGAACCGTCTGATCCGCGACGGCAGCATCCACGCCGTCAGGGTCGGCAACCGGTGGAAGATCAACTACGCCTCGCTCGAATCGTTCGCCGACGGCGGGTTCCCCGCCCCGCCGAACACGAAATCCGGGTCGGCGAGCGAATCATCCAGCTCATCGAGCGCGGGCTCCCAGATCGGGTAGCCTCCAGCCGCGGGCCGACGCTCGCCCCACGGGCAGAACATCACCGCGAACAGCGCGCCCGTATCCTCCGGGTCGATCAGCAGCGTCCGCCGGGAGAACCGCCCGCCCCTGTCGGAATCGACGAACAGCACGCGCCCGTCGATCGTGAGCGTGATCGTCGCGTCCCACAGCCACTCCAGCTCCCCGCCCGGGGCCAGCAGGCCGCGGATATACGGATCGTCGCTCGGGTGCGTGAGTTCTTCGGTCTTGTCCATGTGAATCTCATCCATCGTTGTGCTCCGTTTCTTATACGCTTGTCCGGTCCGATGTTCCGCGATGACGCGGCGCGGGGCGGGCGGGCCGCGGCACGCGAACCGTCCGCTCATGACGCCTCCCCCAGCAGGAGGCGCACCGTCTCCGAGCGGGCCGGCTCGTCCATGAGCAGCGTCACCCGCAGGCGCGCCTCCCCGTCCAACGCGTTCAACGCCGCCATGCGCGGCGCGACGGGCAGCGCCGCCAACGCGGCCGCGGTCGCCGCATCACCCCCATCGGCGGACGGCTTCTCCGCGCCCCCGCCCTCCAACCGCCGGTACACGTCGTCCAGATGGCTGTCCAGCGATCGCTGGTAGATGCTCGCCACGTCCAACGAGGTGTGGCCGCCGAGGCGCATCACCTCGCCGTTCGTCGCGCCCGCCGCCGCGAACGCGGTCAACGCGGTCTTGCGCAGATCGTGGAACCACATGCCCTCCAGGCCCGGCACACGGTCACGCGCCTTGGCGAACAGGTTGCGCAGCGTCTGGGGCCTCATGGGACCGCCGTCACGGGCGGGGAACAGCAGTCCGTTCGCGCCCGGCTGCGCGTTCCTCAGCGCACGTTCCAGCCACGGGCGGAGCGTGTCGGGGATGCGGATGTCACGCACGGACGAGCCGGTCTTCGGTTCGCCGATGACCGGCCGCCAGCGACCGTGCGGGTCGCGTTCCATGGAGACCGAGTGACGGACGTGCAGGATCATGCGCCTCAGGTCCACGTCGCGGCGCATCAGCGCCAGGCATTCGCCCTCCCTCAGCCCCAGCGTGCCGGCGAGGATGACGGTCGGGGCGAGACGTTCGGGCATCGCGTCCGCCAGGGCGCGAATCTGATCCGCCTCGGCGATGACCGGCTCATGATCGACCTTGGGGCGGGCGGCACGGATGGCGCACGGGTTCCGGTCGATGATCGGCCTGCCGTCGAACCCGACTGGTTCGGTGGCGGCCGAACTCATGATCGCGTGGAGCGTCTTGTACGCCTGGAGGCGACGTTTCTCCCGGTTCGCGTGACGGCTGACCGGACGGAACGCGTCCCACCAATGTTGCACGTCGCGCACGGTGATGTCGCGCATGCCCCGGTCGCCGAACGCGGGGATGAGGTACAGTTCGATGATCTCCAGATGCTTGCTTCGCGCGCTGCCGCGCACCAGCTCCCCGTCGGCGCGCCGGTGGGTGTCGGCCCATCTGTGGGCGTAGTCGGCGAACGTGATTCCGTCGCGTTCCTGTTCGGCGCGTTCGACCTGCGGGGGCGTCCATGAACCGAGCGTGATCCGTTTCTCCGCGTCGGCCAGCCACGCGTCCAGTTCGGCCGCGTATTCGGCGGGCAGCATGCGCGACTGGCGTCTGGGCAGTCCGGGCCAGCGGGCGAACGCGTCCTGCGGGGTCGGGTAGCTGGCCTCCAGATAGTCGCGTCCGTGCCTGTTGAGTCTTCTGACACTGCCGAATCGGCGTCGTCTTGCGCGTGTCATGGGCCAACCTCCGGTCCGTTTCCAGTCCCTATTAGCGTCCCTATTAGCTATGCGCGAATACGCTTTTTCGCGCATCGTCGCGCAGGTTGCGGGATACTCGGGGAAACGCTCGGAAACGTTGGAATACCGGGGTTTTCAGGCAACGAAAAAGGGTCCCGGGCGATGCCCGGAACCCTTAAGGTGTGGAGCTAAGGGGATTCGAACCCCTGACCCTCTCCATGCCATGGAGATGCGCTACCAGCTGCGCCATAGCCCCGTTTTCAGTTGTCGGTTCGCGGGAGTTACGTGAACCCGCCGCGAATCCGTGGCAGAACCCGTAGGCTCTGCTGAGTGGAGCTAAGGGGATTCGAACCCCTGACCCTCTCCATGCCATGGAGATGCGCTACCAGCTGCGCCATAGCCCCGTTTTCAGTTCTTGCCGCTCTCGAAGAGCCTTAGATACATTACAACACGGATGTCATTTCGGCAAACATGGCGTGTCGCGCGGGTTGCCGCATGACATCGGTCACTTGCCCGCCGTGTCGGTCCCCGAGGTTGACGAGCCCGACGACCCCGAGGAGGTGTCGGAGCCGGTCGTCCCCTGGATCCCGGTATCGGTGGATCCCTGCAACGTCCCACCGCCCTGCGATGACGACCCATCGACTCCGGTCGAACCGTCAACGGACCCGTTCCCGGTCCCGCCATCCGTCGTTCCGTCCGTCGACGACTCGCCGTCAGGCTGCGGCGTGGTGGTCCCCGAGGTACCGGAATCATTCGAACCGGAAGCACCGTCTGTGTTCCCGTCTGTGTTCCCGCCCGTCGTATCCGGCGTATTCGTCGACGGGTCGCTCCCGGTGGTCCCGTCATCCGTACCCGCGGCGCCGTCCTCCGGCTCACGGTCGCGGTCACCACCCTCGACCGGTCCGGTCGGCCGCTCGGTATAGGACCGGTCTACCCAGTCGCGCACCACGCTGTCGGTCCCCTGCCCCTGGGTCACAGCCAGGATGATGCCCGCGGTCACTGCCACCGCAACCAAAGCGCTGCCGATGGCGACCAGTATGGCGACACGTTTGGCCTTTGCCGACGTCGCGGATCCGCGTTGCCGGTTCACACCCGACCGGTTGCGGCCGACTTCCGTCACCCCCGATGACACGCCATCGCGCCGTGATGCGGATGCGCTGCCACGCACCACCCGCCCTGTGGCCGGCATCGTTTGCGTGGAGGCCATGGATTCGGCAGTGGATTCGGCGACGGCATCCAACCGCGTGGTCGCATCATCGGCAGACGCGGCCGTTTCACCATCCGTGCCATCCGTGCCATCCGTGCCATCCGCGCCGTCCGTCGCATGGAACGGCACGGCGTTCTGCAGTTTCTCGGATGACGCCTTGAGCACGTTCTGGTAGATCTGCGAGGCGACGGCGGAGACGATCGAACCGACGGCCACGCCGATGACGGATCCGGCGATGCCGATCTTCGCGGACAGCAGGAACGAGGTGACCGCGGCCAGCGCCCCCGCGCTGAGCTGCGTGACCGATAAACCCTTGAAGAAGTTTCTCACGACTCTCGACCGTAGCGGCGTTCCCTGCCGATATCCTCAACTTACGCTGAAAACCGTTGAAGTTTCACGATACCGTTGCAAACCACTGCCCCCACCCCCAAAAAAAGCCGACACCATCCTACGACATGCGGTACGGCCCACGGTACGCCGCGGCCGCCAAGTTTGCATCAGCTGGTTGTATCAGCCGTGTGACGGAAACGCCCGCGCCGCGGCATCCTGCCGTCCGGCGGTGTACATTCATCAGCAACGGTACGATTCAGACGGGGGGATTCACGATGCAGCATGGGTCATCCATACCTCGACGCCACCGCACCGGCCGACGAGTCGCGGCCGTCATCGCCGCCGTCGCGGTGGTCGCGATCGTCGCCGCCGTGGTCGTCGCGCATCTGTCCGACACCGGCGTCATCACGTCCCCGTTGGGCGGCGATACGCAGCCCTCGGACGAGACGATGCGGGACCGATACCCGATGACGCCCAGCACCGTGGACTTCGACGGCGACGGCGTGGACGACTACACGGATATCCTCGCCGGCGCCCGCAAGGACGCCGAGGCGGCCCCGACCTACGACGACGGCTACTACCAAGGCGGCTACCCGCCCGCGGACCGTGGCGCCTGCACCGATGTGGTCTGGCGTGCGTTCGCCGAGGCCGGCTATGACCTCAAGGCGATGGTCGACGCCGATATCGCCGCCCACCCCGCCGACTATGCGAACGCCGCACCCGCACCCGATCCGAACATCGATTTCCGCCGTACCGGCGTGCTCGATGTGTTCCTGTCCAAGTACGCGCAGACGCTGACCACCGACACGTCCGACAAGGCCGCCTGGCAGGGCGGCGACATCGTGGTGTTCGAATACACCCGGCATATCGGCGTGGTCTCGGATCTGCGCGACGGCGATGGCCTGCCGTTCATCATCCACAACATGGGCCAGCGCCAGCGCGAGAACGATTACCTCGCGTTCCGCAAGCATATGGCGGTGACCGGCCATTACCGGTTCGACGCCTCGCAGGTGCCGCAGGACGTGCTGCGGCCGTGGAACGGCTGAGCGCGCCCCACGCCGTCCTCCCTTCGTTTGCGTACTCGTAAAACGAAGGGTGCCCCGGAATCACATGAAATTCCGGGACACCCAACGATTCCGTTCGTCATTCAGCCGATCCGCTCAGCCGATCGGCGGGTTCTCCCACTGCGGGGTGTCGGCGATGGCCGGCCCGTGGTTGTACTCCATCAGCCGCCAACGCACCTCGCCGCTGCTCCGATCCAACGGCAGCAGCCGCACCCAGTGGGCATTGCGCATCGACAGCACGCTGGCGAAATCCGGGAACACCTCGCTGATGCCCAGCAGCGTCTGTAGGGTCTGGGAGATCCATGCGCCGTGGGTGAAGAAGAACAGGTCGGTGTGCTCGTCGCCGCGGGCCGCCCACTCGTGGATCGCCTCCACGCCACGCTGCCCGACGGCCTCCTTCGACTCGGCGCCATACTTCATCTCGCCGCCGCGGAATTCGGCCCAGGACCGGTAGTCCTCCGGGTAGCGTTCGGCGAGTTCGTCCACGGCCGTGCCGTCCCACTCACCGAAGCTGCGTTCGCGCACGCGCGGGTCCAGATTTACCTCCAGCTCCAGCGGGTCGGCGAAGGCATGCGCGGTGGCAGCGGCACGGCACAGGTCCGAGGCCACCACAATGCGCTTCGTGACATCCGGCCGGCGTTCCACGTACAGTTCGCGCAGCGTCTCGCCGGTGCGTTCGACCTGCCAGCGGCCGATCTCGTCCAGCGGGATGTCGACCTGCCCCTGCAGGCGGTGCGCCGCGTTGTACGAGGTGCGGCCGTGGCGGACGAGGAAGATGGAACGGACGTGCTGGCTCATGACTCCTCCGGATGCTCAAGCTCAAGGTCGATGGTCGGCTGGTCGCGCCACAGGCGTTCGAGCCCGTAGTAGTCGCGCGATTCCTGATGCATGATGTGGATGACGAAATCGCCGTAGTCAAGCAGGATCCACTGGCCTTCGGTCAGGCCTTCGCGCGAGCGCGGCGAGAGTCGGGCCTTCAGGTACAGGTCCTTCTCCACCTCCTCGGCGATGGCCAGCACCTGGCGCTCGTTGGAAGCGGAGGCGATCATCATGACCTCGGTGAACGCGAGCAGGTCGGTGACGTCGAAGGCCACGATGTCGTTGGCCTTGACGCGGTCGGCCGCAGCTGCGGCGATGCGGACGGCGTCGATGATGGTGGTTGCGGCGGTCATCGGATCAGCGCTCCCAGGCGGGCTTCCAGCCCTCGACGACGTGCTGCGTGTTCTCGGAGTAGACCATCGCGTCGTCCGGGACGGCGTGGCGGATGACGGAGCCGGCGCCGGAGGTCACGTTGTCGCCGACTTCGACCGGGGCGACGAACAGGTTGCCCGCACCGATGTGCACGTTCGAGCCGATGTGGGTGTGGTGCTTGTGCACGCCGTCGTAATTGGCGGTGATGGTGCCGCCGCCGATGTTGGTGTGTTCGCCGAGGTCGGCGTCGCCGACGTAGCTCAGGTGCGGCACCTTGGTGCCGTCGCCGATGTGCGCGTTCTTCATCTCCACGAATGCGCCGGCCTTGGTGCCGGTTCCCAGTTCATTGCCGGGGCGCAGGTAGGTCCAGGGGCCGATGGTGGCGTCCGCACCGATGTGCGTGCCCTGCACGCGGGAGCGTTCCACGGTGGCGCCGGCGTCGACGACCGCGTCGATCAGCGTGGTGTAGGGGCCGACGACCGCCCCTTCGCCGATGACGGTGCGCCCCTGCAGGAACGAACCGGGCAGGATGGTCGCGTCGCGTGCGATCTGCACGTCGTCCTCGATCCAGGTGGTCGCCGGATCCAGGATGGTGACGCCGTCGCGCATCCACCGCTCGCAGATGCGGCGGTTGTACGCCTTGGAGAGTTCGGAGAGCTGGACGCGGTCGTTGACGCCCTCCACGGTCAGCGGGTCGGGCGCGGCGAAGGCGCCGACGTTGCCGTCCGCCTTGGCCATCTCCAACGCGTCGGTCAGGTAGAACTCGCCCTGCGCGTTGTTCGACTTGAGTCCCGCGATGGACCTGGCCAGCACGGCGGCATCGAACACGTAGACGGAGGTGTTGACCTCCTGCACGGCCAGTTCGCTGCGGTTGGCGTCCTTCTGCTCCACGATGCGCAGCACGTTGCCCTCGCGGTCGCGGATGATGCGGCCGTACCCGGTCGGGTCGTCGAGGATGGTGGTCAGCACGGTCGCGCCGTTGCCGCTGGCCTCATGGAACTCAAGCAGGTCATGCAGGGTGCCGGCGTCGAGCAGGGGCATGTCGGAGGCGGCGATGAGCACCGGGCCGCTGAGTTCGCCGCGTTCGGCCAGCTGGGTCATCGCGCACTGCACGGCGCGTCCGGTGCCGGGGATGTCGTCCTGGTTGACGATTTCGACCTGGTCATTGTAGGAGCGGGCGGCGGCGGCCACACGGTCGGCCTGGTAGTGCACGACGACGGCGAGCGTGTCCGGATCCTGCGCGCCTACGGACGCCATCACGCGTTGGAGGAAGGTTTTGCCAGCGAAGGTGTGCAGCACCTTCGGGGTACGCGAACGCATGCGTGTGCCCTCGCCCGCGGCGAGGATGATGGCGGCGGATAGTGCCATGAGATATGCTCCATTCCCTCGTGGACTCGCCTGAGGCGGCGGCCGCGAGGGCCACCGCCCCGGCACCAAGCTCCCCCACCTGGACTCGAACCAAGACAAAGGGTTCCAAAGACCCGTGTGCTGCCATTACACCATGGGGGAACGGCGGGACGAATCCCGCCAAGTGTTCATTATGCCATACGGCTGGACCACGTCAACCGCTCCAGCGGGTTGCCTTGCGATTCCGGGGTGTAAACCGTATCGGAGGATTGCCGTCAGGCGAACAGGAAACCCTGCCCGTGATGCTCGGGATAGGTGTCGAACAGCTCGGCGACCGAACCATCCTCGAACACCGCGCGGATGGCGCTGGCCAGCAGCGGCGCGATCGAGAGCACAGTCAGGCCGTCCCAGCGCTTCTCCTCGGGAATCGGCACGGTGTCGGTGAGCACCACCTCGCGGGCGCCGCACTCCTTGAGCCGGTCCACCGCGGGGCCGGAGAGCACGCCGTGCGTGGCCACCACGGTCACGGACTTGGCGCCGGACTCACGCAGCACCTTGCAGGCGCCGGCGATCGTGCCCGCCGTGTCGATCAGGTCGTCCACGAGGACGCAGTCTTTGCCCTCCACGTCGCCGACCACACGGTTGGCGACTGCGCGGTTCGGCCGGGTGATGTCGCGCGTCTTGTGCACGAAGGCCAGCGGGCCGCCGCCGAGGCGCTGCGCCCACTGTTCGGCCACGCGGATGCGTCCGGCATCCGGGGAGACGACGGCGACGTTGTCCAGATGGTTGAAGAAGCGGTCACGAATGTAGTCGACGAGCACCGGCATGGCAATCAGATGGTCGACCGGACCGTCGAAGAAGCCCTGGGACTGCGCGGCATGCAGGTCGACCGACATGATGCGGTCGGCGCCGGCGGTCTTGAGCAGGTCGAACATCAGACGGCAGGAGATCGGCTCACGGCCGCGGTGCTTCTTGTCCTGACGCGAATACCCGAGCAGCGGGCACACGGCGGTGATCGAACGTGCGGAGGCGCGCTTCAACGCGTCGATCATGATGAGTTGTTCCATGATCGACTTGTTGATCGGGTTGGCGTGGCTTTGCAGCACGAACACGTCCGCGCCGCGCACTGATTCGGTGTAGCGCACATACATCTCACCGTTGGCGAAGTCGTAGGCGGTGGTTTCCAGAACGTCGATGCCAAGTTGTTCGGCCACGTCCGTCGCCAGCTTGGGGTGGGTACGCCCCGTGACGAGAATGAGGTTCTTATCGGGCTTGCCTGTAAGGATTGCGCTCACCGTGTCTCCAAACGTGTGTTTCGCTGAAGTGGACTGAACCTTAGTCTAACCATGTGCGCCGACGTGCGACACGGCCCGACGGCGCCGACCGGAATCCCGTTGGTAGCGTTCACATCGGCGGAATCCCGCGCCTGCTACTCCGACCGCCGCCGGTACAGACCGTGTTTGCCGATGTACTGGACCACGCCGTCAGGCACCAGGTACCAGACCGGCTCGTCGTGCGCCGCGCGGCGCCGCACGTCGGTCGAGGAGATCGCCAGCGCGGGGATCTCCAGGGTATCGACCTTGCCCTCGGGCAGGTGCGCCCCCTCGGGGCCGGAATACCCCGGACGGGTCACGGCCACGAAGTGCGCCAGATCCCACATCCGTTCCGCGTCCTTCCATTCCATGATTTCGGCCACCGCGTCCGCACCGGTGATGAAGAACAGTTCCGCGTCCGGATGCTGCGCCCGGATGTCACGCAGCGTGTCGATGGTGTAGGTAATGCCGGGGCGGTCGATATCCACCCGGGACACGGTGAATTTCGGATTGGACGCGGTGGCGATCACGGTCATCAGGTACCGGTCCTCGGCGTTGGTCACATGCTTGTCGAGCTTGAACACGGGGCGCCCGGTCGGCACGAAGATCACCTCGTCCAGGTCGTACACCCAGGACACCTCGGAGGCGGCCACCAGATGCCCGTTGTGAATCGGGTCGAAGGTGCCGCCCATGATGCCGATGCGCCGACGGCTGTGCCAGTTGCCTCGCGCCGAGAGCCTGCCCTTGCCGGGCGCATGGACGCTCTGCATCGCCGCCGCGGGCAGCAGGTCGGACATCCGGCGTTCCTGCTCCCCCGCCATCGTCTCGCTCGTATCCGCCGTCATGCGGCAACGCCCCCCTCATGCCCGGTCTGCCGGCGGTCGGCCTCGCGCGTCTCCTGCTCGACCTGGTCGGCGGTGGAGATGGCGCTTGAGGCGTCGATCCTGTCCATGTCCTCGTCCCACTCGTCCTGCACGACCTGTTGGATCTCGGCGAAGGTCGGCAGCGCGAAGTCGGGCTGGTACAGTCCGCGGATCACGGCCACGCATTCGGTGACCTTGACCAGCGTGTCGGTCATCCCGTCGACGTCCCCGTCCCGTTCCTGCCTGCGGAAGGCCACGATCCACCGCTCCATCAGTTCCATCTGCGTCTTGACCGTGGCCAGCTGATCCCCATCCAGATCGGCGACCTCATGCGAGTCGGTCTCCGGCCAGCCGATCAGCACCGCATCCGAGTATTCGAGCGAGGCTCGCTGCGCCGCCGTGGCGATGCCGTCCTCGATCTGCACCAGGAACACGTAACGCACTAGGCTCAACCGTTCCGCCGCGATCCGCAGCCCCAGCCGCGGATCGTCCAGATCGGCTCCCCACGGGTTCGCCACATTCGCCTCGCCGCCGGTTGTCGGTTCCTCACTCATGCTCGCACCTGCCCTGTTCCGTATCCGATCCACTTGGTCGTGGTCATCTCCCTCAGGCCCATCGGACCGCGGGCGTGCATCTTCTGCGTGGAGATGCCCAGCTCGGCGCCGAAGCCGAACACACCGCCGTCGGTGAACCGCGTGGAGGCGTTGACCATCACTACTGCCGAGTCTATACGCTGGGTGAACGTTTCCACAGCCGAGTAGTCCTCGGCGATGATCGATTCGGTGTGTCCCGTGGAGTGGGCGTTGATATGTGCGATCGCCTCGTCCAGCGAGTCGACCACCTTGATCCCAATCTTCAGCGCCAGATACTCGGTGTCCCAATCCTGCTCGTCGGCATGCGCCAGATCCAGGTCCAGGATGTGCGACTGCTCGATGATGCGGTATGCGGTCTCGTCGGCGCGGATGGCCACATGCGCGTTGGCGAGCGCCTGCGCGGCCACCGGCAGGAACCCTTCGGCCACGTCCCTGTGGACGAGCAGCTTCTCGGCGGCGTTGCATACGCCCACGCGCTGCGTCTTGGCGTTGAGCAGGATCGGGATGGCCTTCTCCGGGTCGCCGCTGCGGTCGATGTAGATGTGTACGTTGCCGGCGCCGGTTTCGATGACGGGCACGGTGGAGTTGCGGACCACGGATTGGATGAGCCCGGTGCCGCCGCGCGGCACCAGCACGTCGATGTGGCCGCGCGCCTGCATCATGGCGGTCGCCCCGTCCCTGCCGTAGGCGTCGACGCTGGCCACCAGGGCCGGGTCGAGGCCGTGCTCGGCGAGCGTGCCGCGGATGACCTCCAGCGTGGCGGCGTTGGTCCGTTCGGCCGCGTGTCCGCCGCGCAGGATGGCGGCATTGCCGGATTTCAGGCACAGGCTGGCCACGTCCACGGTCACGTTGGGGCGGGCCTCGTAGATCATGCCGATGACGCCGATGGGCACGCGAATCTGTTGGAGCCGCAGGCCGTTGGGCAGGGTGGAGCCGCGGACGATCTCGCCGAGCGGATCGGGCAGCGTGGCCACGTGGCGCACGCCCTGCGCGCTCTGCCGGACGCGTTTGGCCCCGAAGTACAGGCGGTCGAGCTTACCCTCGTCCATGCCGTCGGCGCGGGCCTGCGCCATGTCGGCGGCGTTGGCTTCGGCGATGTGGTCGGCTTGGGCGTCCAGGGCGTCGGCCAGGGCCTCCAGCAGGTCGTTCCTGGTTTCGCCGGTGGTGTGGGCAAGGTCGGATTGCGCGGTGGCTGCGGCGTCGGCCAGGGCGTTGACGGCGGCGTGCACTTCGGGATTCGTCATACACCTTAGGGTATCGCACGCATGCGTCGTCATGACGGGTGTTCCGGGATATGGGCGCACCGCCATGGGGCTGCCCATGCTCAAGGATAGACTTAGAAGCGTTTGGCAACCCGACGATTCGCGGAGGATACAACGTGACCACGTTCCATAGCACGCGCAGCACCACCGATTCCCTGACCTCCAAGCAGGCGATCCGCCAAGGCATCGCCGCCGACGGCGGTCTGTTCGTCACCGACGCGCTGGGCGAGACCCGCGTGGACGTGGATCAGCTGGTCGGCAAGTCGTATCAGGACATCGCGGTGACGGTGCTGGGCGCGCTGCTGCCCGATTTCTCCGAGGCCGAGCTGCGCGAATGCGTCGAGGCCGCGTACGGCCCGCAATGGGGGGATGGGGCGATCACCCCGTTGAAGCCGTTGGGCGAGGATTGGGTCCTGGAGCTGTTCCATGGCCCGACCTCCGCGTTCAAGGACGTGGCGCTGCAGATCCTGCCCCGGTTCATGGCCCGCACCACGCCCGCCGACGGCGACGCGGACGAGAAGATCATGATTGTGACCGCCACCTCCGGCGATACCGGCAAGGCCGCGTTGGCGGGGTTCGCGGACGCCCCGGGCACCGGCATCACCGTGTTCTACCCGCAGGGCAAGGTCAGCCAGGTGCAGGAGCTGCAGATGACCACGCAGACGGGTTCGAACGTGACCGTGTGCGCGGTGGAGGGCAACTTCGACGACGCGCAGTCCGCGGTCAAGCGGATCTTCGGCGACCGTGACCTGGCCGCCCGTCTGGCCGGCGACGCGCATGTGCGTCTGTCGTCGGCGAACTCGATCAACGTGGGTCGTCTGGTGCCGCAGGTCGTGTATTACTTCTCCGCCTACGTGCAGCTGGTGGAACGCGGGGCGATCACGCTGGGCGACGAGGTGGAGTTCTGCGTGCCGACCGGCAACTTCGGCGACATCCTGGCCGGCTATTACGCCAAGCTGCTGGGCCTGCCGGTCAAGCATCTGATCGTGGCCTCAGACAGGAACAACGTGCTCTTCGAGTTCCTGACCACCGGCACGTACAACCGCCAGCGTCCGTTCTTCCAGACCATCTCCCCCTCGATGGACATCCTGATCTCCTCGAATCTGGAGCGCATGCTGTACTACATGTCCGATAAGGACTCGCGCCTGATCTCGATGCTGATGAACGATCTGAACCAGTGGGGCGCCTATGAGATCCCGGATGAGATGCTGGCGCGCATCCGCCATACCTTCGGCTGCGGCTGGGCCGACGAGGATCAGGTGCGCGAGTCCATCCGCGACTGCTGGGAGAGGAACCGTTACGTGATCGACCCGCATACGGCCTGCGGCTATTTCGTGCTCCGCCAGATGCCGCGCGATCCGTCCGTGCCGCGAGTGCTGCTGAGCACCGCCAGCCCGTACAAGTTCCCGCGCGTGGTCAACGAGTCGCTGGGTTTTGAGGCGACCGGTACCGATTTCGCGTGCATGGATGTGCTGGCCCGCGAGACCGGGACGACGGCCCCCGCCGCGTTGCGTGGCCTGGAGAACGCCGCGGTGCGGTTCGACGACGTCGTCGCCATCGACGGCATGGCTGGCGTGGTCGAGCGCGCCGCGCACGCACTCTGACCGCCACGCCACTGAGGTTTCGGGGTTACAGTTCCTTGTTCAGCCAGATATGGCGGGAGATGGCGTAGGAGATGGCGACCGCCGCC
>NZ_DGVO01000051.1:0-6737 GCF_002394995.1 Bifidobacterium sp. UBA4282 | reverse complement strand
GTCCAACAAACGGGGCGCAGTTCACTCCCGATGGGAGCGGGGCCGTTTTCGTATGTGGATCGGCTTTGCCGTCGTGCGGTCCGTTGCCGTTATATGCAGCCGGATGTGGATACCGAACCGGTTATGCACCGGGGTTATCCACAACACGCCCGAAACCGGAGTCTGGGGTCACCATGGCCTCTTGCCGTTGCGGTTCGCCTGGTTCGGCGCGCATAGTGGGATGCACCGATGAGCCACGGTGCGCAGGAGACGGGACGCTCCTTATCTCTCTCCCTCCACCTCGGTACCCGTACCTGTGCGCCGTGGTTCATGCGGTCCACACCGTTGCGGAAAGGGGATGGACATGGTGCAGTTGGGCGTGGTGACGATTGTGGGGTACGTGGGCAGTGAGCCTGCGATATTCGACAAGGCGAAGGGCGCGATATGCTCGTTTCGTCTGGGGTGCACGCGGGGGTATTACGATGCGGCGCATGTCTGGCGCAGCTTTCCGACCACGTGGATCACGGTGAAGACGTTCCGGCGTCTTGCCGAACATGTGCATCGTTCGGTGCGCAAGGGGGATCCGGTTATCGTGACGGGCCAGCTCAACACGGAAGTCTGGACGCAGGATGACACGGAACGCAGTCGTCTGGTGATCGAGGCCTCCAGTGTGGGGCATGACCTGAATTGCGGCAACGCCATGTTCTACAAGGATGATAAAACGGCGCGTGGCGTTCAGCATGATGCCGATTCCGGCGGTCGGACGGCGGAATCCGGGGGCAATGTCGGACCTTTGGCGGCGACTTCGGATGCGCCGGCGGCTCCGGTCGAGATCGATGCGGCCGGATACCGAGGCACTGATGCGACGGCACCTCAGACCGCGTCGGAATCATACGGTACGGCGAGGGGCGCGGACGGCGCCATCGATGCGGCGACGAATGTGCGGCAACCGTATACGCATACGGCAGAGGCCGGCCAACTCGCTCCCGATGACGAACAGGAGGAGTTTGCCGACTCCGGATTCTGACGGTTGATGACGCGTTACCAGATGCGCACGCGCTGTTCGGGGTCCAGCCACATCGGATCGCCGGGCTTGATCTCGAATGCTGTGTAGAACAGATCCACGTTGCGGGCGATGCCGTTGGTGCGGAACTCGGCGGGGGAGTGCGGGTCGATCTGCAGATACTGTTCGGCCAGCTCGTCACGCTGCGTGGTGCGCCAGATCGAGGCATAGCTCAGGAAGAAGCGCTGCAGTCCGGTGAATCCGTCCATCACCGGCGCCTGCGCCAACGCCTCGGCAATGGCTTCGGGCGAGCCGTCGTTCTCGCGTCCCGCGGCCTTGTCCAGTGCGATGGCATAGGCCTTGAGCGCAATGCCGACGCCGCCCAGATCGCCGATGTTCTCGCCGATGGTCAGTGCGCCGTTGACGTGCGGGGCCTGGTCCGGATCATCGGCGTACTTCTCCTGCAGCTGGGTCGGCACGAAGGCGTTGTACTGCTCGATCAGCGCCTTCGTACGGGCTTCGAAGTTCGCACGGTCCTCGTCGGTCCACCAGTTGTTGAGCTTGCCGTCGCCGTCGTACTGGCTGCCCTGGTCGTCGAAGCCGTGGCCGATCTCATGGCCGATGACCGCGCCGATGCCGCCGTAGTTTGCGGCGTCCTCCGCCTCGGCATTGAAGAACGGCGGTTGCAGGATGGCCGCCGGGAATACGATGACGTTCATCGAAGGCTCGTAGTAGGCGTTCACGGTCTGCGGGTTCATCAGCCATTCGCCGCGGTCCACGGGCTTGCCGACCTTGGCGAACTGATAGCCATACTCATACAGGCGGACGGCGCGCATGTTATCCACGATGCCGGCATCGGGCCTGATGTCGAGCGCCGTGTAATCGCGCCAATGGTCCGTGTAGCCGATCATCGGCGTGAACTTGGAGAGCTTCTCCAGGGCCTTGGCCTTGGTCTGCTCGCCCAGCCAGTCGCTGTGTTCGATCGAGACGCGATAGGCGCCGATCAGGTTGGATACCAGTTCCTGCATGCGCTGCTTGGAGCTTTCGGGGAAATGCCGGCGCACGTATTCCCTGCCGACCTCCTCGCCGCATGCGCTGTTGACCAGGGAGACTGCACGCTTCCAGCGGTCGCGCTGTTTCTTGGTGCCGGCCAGCGTCTTGCCGAAGAACTCGAACTGGGCCTCATCGAACTGCTTGCCCAGCAGGGATGCGAACCCGATCAGCAGATGCACGCGCGCCCACAGCTTGAGATCGTCCACATCGGCCTGATCCCAGAACTCGTCGAGCCCGGTGAAGAAGCTCGGTTCGCATACGTTGACGTTGGCGAGCACGGTCCTCATATCCACCGGCTGCGTCGCGCTCGCGGGCGAGGCGTCATAGGACGCCTGCCAGGCGTCGGCCCAGGCCGCGATGTCGACATGGGAGAGCATGGCGCACAGCTGGTCGAACAAGGTCATGTTGTAGGTTTTCTGCGGGTCGCGGACGGCCACGTTGTCCCAATGGTGCGCCGCGATGCGCGTCTCGACGTCCAAGAAGCGCTTCGCCATGGCGTCGGAGTCGACGTGATGTTCGGCGTAGCCGGCCAGCCGCAGCAGCGTGGAGACCATATCGACGTAGGCCTGGCGGATCGGCTCGTAGCGGTCCTCGCGGTAGTAGGCCTCGTCGGGCAGGCCGATGCCGCCCTGCACCAGATGCAGGATGTTGGTATCCGGATCCGCGGGGTCGCCGTAGACGCCCATGCCGAACAGGTCGATCTCGTCGCGCGGGTTGAGCGAGCCGAGCACGCGAACCAGCGACGCCTTGTCCGCGGCACCGTCGATCAGGGACAGGTCCTCGCGGATCGGATCGATGCCCGCGGCCTCGATGGCGTCGGTGTCCAGGAACGAATGGTACAGAGCCTGGGATTTGGCGGCAGGACAGCCATCCTCGTCCTCGAGGATGTCGCGGATCTGCCGTTCGGCATCCTCGGCGAGTTTGTCGAACGCACCGTAGCGGGAACGATCATCGGGCAGCCGGTACGTGTCGATCCACGGTCCGTTGACGTAACGGAACAGATCGTGGGAGGGTTTGATGACGGAGGAGAACGACGCCGGATCCAGTCCGGAAACCAATGCTGTAGTCATGGTCTCACACTATCCGCGCAAGATGACATTCCCGACGGATCGCAAGGGGTACGGGGGAGGAATCGTTCAGCTGACGGCAAAGAAATTAGTCACCGTGCCTAACGGACGCCTACCATAGAGGAGAGAAGCGATGCAACGTGCCGCTTCACCAAGTCAAGGAGCATCCCATGTCGGATCAGAACGTCAACGGCCCCGACCCCAACGGTCAGCAGCCCGGCAGCCAGCCGGAGTACGGGGCGTATGCGCCCAATGCGGGCAACCCCAACGCGGACGGCGGGGAATACGGCAACAACCAGTACTACGCCCAGTACACCCAATACACCTACACCCAGGGCGGCGCCCCGAACGATGGCGGCCATCAGGGATACTCCGGCGGCCCCTACGGGCAGCCCGGCCCGGGCCATCCGGGCGATCCGTTCAAACTGTTCGAGCAGATGCTGCCGCAGCAGGCCAAGAACGCGGTGCGGGCCCTGTACGGCGTCATCGGCGTGGCCGCGGTCGTGCTCGGCCTGGCGCTGCTGCTGTGGCCCAGTCATACGCTGGTCATCGCGGCGGTGCTGCTCGGCATCTACTTCGTGGTCTCCGGCGTCATCCGCATCGTCTCGTCCATTGTGGAACTCGGACTGCCGGGAGGCTGGCGCGTGCTGAACGTCTTCGTCGGCATCCTGCTGTCCATCGGCGGTGTGGTGGTGTTGAAGAACGCCGCCCTGTCCGGCACCACCATGCTGGTCATGATCACGCTGGTGGTCGGCATCGGCTGGATCATCGAGGGCGTCACCGCCCTGCTGGAATCCTGGAAGCTGCCGAAATCCGGCTGGTCGGTGCTGTACGCCATCGTCTCGGTCCTCGCCGGCCTGATCGTCCTGTTCGCCCCGTTGAGCTCGGCCATGTGGCTGATGATCTTCGGCGGCATCGCCCTGATCGTGATGGGCGTCGCCTCCGTCGTACGCGCCTTCAGCTTCGGCCGCACGCCGAAGGCCAGGTAAGCGGAACGATGATGCCGATGGCGTCCATATGTTGGGCGCGCGAAGTAAGGTAGCAAGCATGATCGAACTGAAGACACCATCGGAAATCGAAGCGATGAAGCCCGCCGGCCGTTTCGTGGCCGGCATCCTGACCGACCTGAAGGCCATGACCAAGGTCGGCACCAATCTGCTGGAGATTGACGACTTCGTGCGTCGCCGCATCGAAAGCCGCAAGGGCGCGGAATCCTGCTACGTGGATTACGCCCCCGACTTCGGCACCGGTCCGTTCGCCCACTACATCTGCACCTCCGTCAACGACGCGGTGCTGCACGGCGTGCCGTACGACTACGCGCTGAAGGACGGCGACCTGCTGAGCCTCGACCTGGCGATCAGCGTGGACGGTTGGGTGGCCGACTCCGCCATCAGCTTTGTGGTCGGCGAGAAGAAGGACCCCGAGGACCTGCGCCTGATCAGGTGCACCGAGGAGGCGCTCGCCGCCGCCATCGACGCCGCGCAGTCCGGCAACCGCTTGGGTGATGTGTCCTGCGCCGTCGGTGATGTGGCCCGTTCCTACGGCTATCCGATCAACCTGGAGTTCGGCGGCCACGGCGTCGGCCACATCATGCACGGCGACCCGCATGTGCCCAACGACGGCAAGGCCCACCACGGCTACAAGCTGCGTCCGGGCTTGGTCATCGCCATCGAACCGTGGTTCCTCAAGACCACCGACGAGATCTACCAGGATCCCAAGGACGGCTGGACCCTCAAGTCCTCCGACGGCTCGCGCGGCGCGCACAGCGAGCACACGATCGCCATCACCGACAACGGCCCGATCATCCTGACCGCCCGCGACGAGTGACGGCTGCCGGGCGCCGCCGCATACGGCTGGGCGCTCGGAGGGTGGCCATCTGGCAAGACAACCCGAGCCGGGGCGTGCTCACGTTTGTTACGATGAGCGCGCCCCGGCTTTCGTATACGCCGGCGCGGGGCATGACGGCGACCAGCCAAACGGTGTGATAACGGAACAGGAATCGGGTCTGTCGGCGGCAGGACGCCGTTTGCGGGCCGGATACAGTCGCGGAAAGGCGCACACATATGGCAACAGCACAACTCAACGTGGATACGGCCAGCTTTACCCTGCCGGTGGTCAAGGCCACCTCGGGCCCGGACGGCATTGTGGTGTCGCGGTTGCGCAACGACGGCTGGGTCACGCTTGACCCGGGATTCCTGACCACGGCGCAGTGTGAGTCGAAGATCACGTTCATCGACGGGCACAATTCGATCCTGCGGTACCGCGGGTATCCGATCGAGCAGCTGTGCGAGCAGTCGGATTTCCTGGAGGTCGCGTGGCTGCTGGAGAAGGGGGAGCTGCCGAGCCGCGAGGAGTATGACCGGTTCTGCACGAAGATCAACCACCGGACGATGGTCGGTGAGGACTTCCGCACGTTCATGGGCTCGTTCCCGCGTTCCGCGCACCCGATGAGCGTGCTCGCCTCGGCGATCAACGCGCTGGCCACCTTCCACCCCGAGACCTGCACCATTGACGATCCCGAACAGTTGGATGAGGCCGCGGTTAATATCATGGCCAAGGCGCGCACGATCGTCAGCTATATCTTCCGGCGTCGGCATGACGAGCCGATGCTGTACCCGGATTATGCGCGCGGTTATGTGGACGATTTCCTGCGCATGTGTTTCGCCGTGCCGTATGAGCCGTTCGAATCCGATCCGCTGTATGTGCATGCGCTCGGTCGTCTGCTGATCATCCACGCGGATCATGAGCAGAACTGTTCGACGTCGGTGGTGCGCATCGCCGGTTCCGCGCATGCGAACCTGTATTCGGCGGTGGCCGCCGGCATCAACGCGCTGTCCGGTCCGTTGCATGGCGGGGCGAACGAGGCGGTGCTGCGTCAGCTGGAGGCGATCCGCGATTCCGGCAAGACCGTCCGTGAGTTTGTGGAGTGGGCCAAGGACAGCGGCCACCGCATCTCCGGTCTCGGCCACCGTGTCTACAAGTCGTACGATCCGCGTGCGGCGATTGCCCGCGGTTATCTGGAGAAGATCCTGGAGCGTGAGGCCGCGCTGGATCTGCCGGCGGGGGAGCGCGCGCTGTTCGAGATCGCGACCGAGCTGGAGGATATCGCCTCGCACGACGAGTATTTCGTCTCCCGGCACCTGTACCCGAACGTCGATTTCTACACCGGCCTGATCTATCGGGCGATCGGTTTCGATTCGGCGATGTTCACGACGTTGTTCGCGTTGGGCCGTATCCCGGGGTGGATCGCCCAGTACCGGGAGATGCTCGCCGATCCGAATACCAGGATCGGCCGCCCGCGTCAGGTGTATACCGGTCACGCGCAACGCGACTATGTGCCGTTCGATCAGCGGTGAGCATCGGGTTACATCTTGACGACACGCCGGTGAACTTCGATTCCGCATCCGTTTTCCGAGCGGAAACCACAATATTCTGGTAGTGGAAACGGCTTTGAAGTCCTATTTCGACACGCCGAAGGAACCGTGGAATATCAACGGTTCCTCAGGTTTTCGCGTCCTTCGATTTGCATGAACGGACGCATCGGGGTAAATTCATATCTCGCTGCTCAGCACGGCGGCCTCCTCTCCGAGAGATGAGGAAGTCTGCTGGTGCGGTGGTGGTTTGAGAACTCAAGA
>NZ_DGVO01000028.1:45565-79351 GCF_002394995.1 Bifidobacterium sp. UBA4282 | reverse complement strand
CGGCCGTCTCTCTGGGACTGTGGCACAATTTCGGGGATACAGGCGATTACGAAAACATGAAACAGATGTGTTTTACCGCGTTCGACCACGGGATCACGCATTTTGACCTGGCCAACAACTACGGGCCGGAACCCGGTTCCGCCGAGCGCAACGTGGGTCAGCTGCTGCGCACGGATTTCGCCGCGCATCGCGACGAGCTGATCATCAGCACCAAGGCCGGCTATGAGATGTGGCCCGGCCCGTACGGCGACCTCGGCAGCCGCAAGTATCTGATCGCCTCGCTGGACCAGAGCCTGAAGCGGCTTGGACTGGACTATGTGGACATCTTCTACCATCACCGCATGGATCCGGAGACGCCGCTTGAGGAGACGATGGGGGCGCTCGCCCAGATCGTGGCCAGCGGCAAGGCGCTGTACGTGGGACTGTCGAACTACGACGGGCCGACGCTGGAGAAGGCCGCTGCCATCCTCGACGAGCTGCAGGTGCCGTTCATCATCAACCAGAACCGATACAACATCTTCGACCGCACCGTGGAGCGCAACGGGCTCAAGGAGACCTCGCAGCGCCTGGGTCTGGGGCTGATCACCTTCTCCCCGCTCGACCAGGGCCTGCTGACCGACCGCTATCTCGACGGCGTCATCCCCTCCGACAGCCGCATCGCCACCGACGGCCGCTTCCTGCATGCCGACGCGCTGACCGAGGACAAACTCAAGCAGATCCACGACCTGAACAACATCGCGGCCATGCGCGGCCAGACGCTGGCCGAGATGGCGCTGGCCTGGCTGCTGCACGACGACGCGGTGACCTCGGTACTGGTCGGCGCCTCCAAGCCGGAGCAGCTCCTCGCCAACCTCAAGGCACTGGAGAATACCGAGTTCACCGACCGCGAACTCAGCGTCATCAAGTTCATCTCACTGGCCTGATTCGAGCAAGCCCGAGTCCGAGCACACTACCGCCATCGGTACCGTGTCCGATGGCCTGGGACTCGTTTCAAACCGGTGACAGGCGGAGTACAGATGACTCCATCCGTACTCCGCCTGTCACCGGCTCTTTTTACGACATGGTTCCGCGCACGGCGATCAATGAACGAGCACGCCGCCCGTCACCAGTTGCGCATCTCGTCGTAGATGCGCTTGCAGTCCGGGCACACCGGATACTGCGACGGGTCGTGCTTGGGCACCCACACCTTGCCGCACAGGGCCACCACCGGCCGTCCGGTCAGTTTCGATTCCTGGATGCGGTCCTTGGACACGTAATGCGCGAACCGATCGGCATCGCCGTCATCGGTCATGTCGGACTGTTCGCGGGTTTCCGGCCGTTCCAGCACCGCGGTGCCGGTCCCCTCGTCCGGGCTCGACAGCGGGGAAACCGGGTCGGCGTCGTTCCACATCGCATCAGTCATCATCGGGACTCCCTACACCTCTAATATCACTGCCTGCAGTCGCCCACCATCATAAAACCGGATACGGCAAACGGCAACGTCCGCCGGCACATGGCCGCGACACCGCGGCGCATTGGACGCACGCCGGCCGGGCACGCGGTACTCTTAAGGCATGACTATCGCAGTATGTCCGGGATCCTACGATCCCGTTACCGCAGGGCACCTGGACGTGATCGAACGTTGCGCCCGGTTCTTTGACGAGGTGCATGTGGTGGTGGCGGTGAATTCGGCGAAGCGGCCGATGTTCTCCCCCGACACCCGCGTGGACGTAATCCGCCGCGCCCTGGACAAGGATGGATTCGGCGACGTCAAGGTGGCGTCGACCGATGGGTTGATCACCGATTATTGCAAGCAGGTGGGGGCCACCGTCATCGTCAAGGGGCTGCGCCAGAACGGCGACTACGAGGCCGAGCTCGGCATGGCGCTCGTCAACCGCAAACTCTCCGGGGTCGAGACGTTGTTCCTGCCCGCGGATCCCGTGCTGGAGCACATCTCCAGCTCCATTGTCAAGGACGTTGCCCGGCACGGCGGTGACGTAACCGGCATGGTGCCGGATTGCGTGGCCCCGATGCTCGTGGAGGCACTGCAACGAGAAAAGAGTCGATGATGGCCGACGAAACACAGAACATGAATGACGTGACCGACGAGCACGAAGTCGCGCCGCAGGTCAAACCGTTGTTCCCGCTGCCCGACCTGCGCCAGGATGCGACCGATGATGAGGAGGCGCGCAGCCGCGAGGAATTCACCACGGTCTATGATGTCATCGATCAGATGGAGCAGTCGCTTGACCAGGCCAAGGGCGCCCTGTTCATGCCGGGATTCATCAAGGTGGATCGTGACGAATTCGCCGATCATCTGGCCACGTTGAAGAAGATGCTACCGGTTCAGCTCGAACGGGCGTCCGCGCTGATGCGCGAGGCCGAACGGCGTCTGGAGAACGCCCAGACGCAGGCCAACGCCATTGTGGCCTCGGCGCAGAGCCGGGCCGCCGACACGATCCGCGAAGCCGAGGAGCAGGCGCAGTTCCTGGCCGGACAAGAGAACGTGACCGCGCTGGCCAAGCAGAAGGCACGCGAGATCATGGATCAGGCCCAGGCCAAAGCCGACCATCTCACCAGCGGCGCCGACCAGTACTGCACCACGGTCATGGAAAGCCTGCAGCAGCAGCTCGCCAAACTCGACCATGACGTCAAGGCCGGGTTGAACGTGCTGTATGATCGCCAGCACACCGCGGCGCAGAACATGAACCGTTCCCAAACCACTACGGAGGAGTGAGTCGATGCCCCGTCCCGAAGATTCCCAGTGGGCCGTATCCGTGGCGCAGGTCGCGTCCAGGCCCGGCCAAAGCAAGCCGATCGATACCGTGTTCCCCGCCCCCGGCGGCATCGGCGATGACATCGTCGGGGTCACGGAGGGCGCCGACGTGCGCGTGGTCGGTTCGTTCGACTCGATTGTGGACGGACTGGTATTCACCGGACGGATCGAAGCCCCGCTGACCGCCGAGTGCACCCGCTGCCTGAAGCCGATCGACCCCGACTGGACCGTGAACGCGACCGCCTTCTTCCCGTATGACGCGCCCGGAGCCGACGATGGACGGGGCAACGGGGAGGTCGAGATCATCGCCGGCGAGGACGAGGCCGAGGACGTCTACCCGCTGAGCTCGGACGGCGCGTTCGCCGACATGGAAGCGCTGCTGCGCGACACGCTGGTGGAGGCGCTGCCGCTGCAGCCGCTGTGCAAGGAGGATTGCCTCGGGCTGTGCCCGCAGTGCGGCGCGGATCTCAACGAGGATCCCGACCATCACCATGATGTCACCGATATCCGGTTCGCCGCGCTCGAGCAGCTCAAAGCCCAGCTGGAGGCCGAAGAGCATCAGGGGTGAGCGCGCCGACGTGACTTTGTACCGCGGTTGCGCTAGGATACTGAACGCTTAAGCTCAATTGTTCGAACGAAACAGAGGATACAACAATGGCACTGCCTAAGTACAAGACCTCGCGCGCCAACACGCATTCGCGTCGCGCGAACTGGAAGGCGTCCGCCGCGCAGACCGTGACCTGCGCGAACTGCGGCGCCCCGACCCTGCCTCACATGGCCTGCCCGAGCTGCGGTTCCTTCCGCGGCCGCACCTACCGCAGCGCCATCCAGCCGGCCCACACCAAGTGAGTCGCTGATTGCATAGGCATTCTAAGAACCCTGCCGTCGACGGATGGCAGGGTTCTTTGTTTACCTCTCCTCCGCGTCACGGCCCACGCCATCGGGTCCGCCGAGGCGTCGGACTACAATGGGACGGCGAATCATACGGACCGGCCACGCAGGGCGGGGCGCCAGCGCAGCCGGTCAACACAACCATGAGGGGAAGCGGTGATATGAGTCATCATCACGGCACACGATCGGGCGAATTCGCCACGCCGCAGCACACCGACACCGCATCGGCGCCATTGCCGGTGCCGTCCGGAGCGTTGTTGGAGGCGCTTGGCACCACCATCACCCCGGATCTGCTGGTGGAGGCGCTGACCCACCGCTCGTTCGCGCACGAGCACCCGGGCACGCCGAACTACGAACGGCTGGAGTTCCTGGGGGATGCGGTGCTTGAGCTGGTCGTCACCGAAACCCTGTTCGCGGCGCACCCGGATATGACCGAAGGTCAGCTCGCCAAGATGCGGGCCAAGGCCGTTTCCGAGGAATCCCTGTCGGCCATAGCCCGGAACAAGCTGCATGCGGGCCCGTACATCCTGCTTGGCCGCGGCGAATCCGACGACGGCGGCGCCGACAAGAGCTCGATCCTGTGCGACATTGTGGAGGCGCTGATCGGGGCCACGTTCGTGGAGCATGGCATCGAGACGGCGCGCGAGGTTGTGCACCGTCTGATCGACGACACGCTGCGCGAGGTGGCCACCGAAGGCCCCGCGCTGGATTGGAAGACCTCGCTGGTGGTCAAGGCGCACGAGTTGGGGTTGGAGGAACCGCGGTACCGCATGGAGGTGTCCGGCCCGGAGTATGCGCAGGTGTTCACGGCCCGGGCCATACTCGGCGACGCGGGCACGGTGATCGGCACCGGCACCGGTTCCAGCAAGCGCAAGGCGCAGCTGGCCGCGGCCGAAGCCGCGTGGCATGCGCTGGACGCCGGCGATACGCCAGTATGTGGGCGCGGCTAGCACTCCGCGATATTTTGCTACTACGATGGTGACAGTATGCGCCGTTGCCATGCCGCCATCAGCGGCAGTCGGCCCCGGCGCGACGTCGCGCCCCGCGGCGCCCACCGATGCGCCCCGTGGACCGCGAACCTACCCGAGCACACGACGATTGAGAGAGGAATCATGGTACTACCGACACCTCTGCAGGCGTTCAGCAGCGTGCCCAAGGCCGCTGCCGGCACCGACAAACAGACCATTGCAGACGGCGAGAAGATGACCGGCGCCGAAGCGCTGGTCCGTTCTCTGGAGGATCTGGGGGTCCAGGATGTGTTCGGCATCCCGGGCGGCGCGATTCTGCCCGTCTACCACGCGATCAAGGACGATTCGAAGTTCCGTTTCCTGCTGATGCGCCATGAGCAGGCCGCCGGACATGCCGCCGAGGGATACGCCGTGGCCACCGGCCGTGTGGGCGTGTGCATCGTGACCTCCGGCCCGGGCGCGACCAATATGCTGACCCCGATCGCCGACGCGAATATGGATTCCGTGCCGATGGTGGTCATCACCGGCCAGGTCGGCACCGACGCCATCGGCACCGATGCCTTCCAGGAGGCCGACATCGTAGGCGCCACCTACCCGGTGGTCAAGCATTCGTATCTGGTGACCGACGCGCAGGACATCCCGCGCGTGCTCACCGAGGCCTACTACATCGCCAACTCCGGCCGTCCCGGCCCGGTGCTCGTCGACCTGACGAAGACCGCGCAGGTCGGTGAGATGCACTACTCGTGGCCGCAGCGCATGATCCTGCCCGGCTACAACCCCACCATGAAGGCGCATGGCCGCGTCCTGACCGACGCCGCCCGCCTGTTCGAGCGCTCGTACCGCCCGGTGCTGTATGTCGGCGGCGGCGCGGTGCGTTCCGACGCCCGCAAGCAGGTCGAAAAGCTCGCCGAAGTCACCGGCGCACCGGTCGTGACGACGCTGCCCGCCCGCGGCATCATCCCCGATTCACATCCGCAGAATCTCGGCATGCCGGGCATGCACGGCACCATCGCCGCCACCGGCGCCATCCAGCGTTCCGACCTACTCGTCGCCATCGGCGCTCGCTTCGACGACCGCGTGACCGGCAAACTCGACGCGTTCGCGCCGACCGCGCGCGTCATCCACATCGATATCGACCCGGCGGAGATCGGCAAGAACCGCGTGGCCGACGTGCCGATTGTCGGCGATGTGGCCACGGTGCTGGACGACCTGATCCCGCAGATCGAGAAGCTGCAGGCCGAGCAAGGCAAGCCGGATTTGAAGCCGTGGTGGGCCGCGATCGACCGTTGGCGCAACAAGTACCCGATGACGTACGCCGAGCCGACCGACGGCACGCTCGCACCGCAGTGGGTGGTGCAGCAGCTCGGCAAGTACGCCGACCCGTCCACCATCTGGGTCACCGACGTCGGCCAGCACCAGATGTGGGCCTCGCAGTTCCTGAACTTCGAGAACGCGCACTCGTGGCTGTCCTCCTCCGGTCTGGGCACGATGGGCTTCGGTCTGCCCGCCGCCATCGGCGCCTCGGTCGGCGCGCAGCGCTTCTTCGACGGGACGAAGCCGGTGTGGCTGATCGACGGCGACGGCAGCTTCCAGATGACCAGCGAGGAGATGACCTCCGCGTTCCTGGAGCACGCGCCAGTCAAGATCGCGATCCTGAACAATTCCGTGCTCGGTATGGTACGCCAGTGGCAGACGCTGTTCTACGACCACCACTACTCGGCCACGAACCTGCACGACGGCGACGGCAAGGCCGAGAACTATCCGAACGGCGAACAGCCGGCGGACGGGTTCTTCGACGTGCCGGACTTCGTCAAACTGGCGGAGGCCTACGGCTGCGTCGGCATGCGCGCGTTCACCAAGGAGCAGGCCGTCGAGTGCATCCGCAAGGCGAACGAGATCAACGACCGTCCGGTGCTCATCGATTTCCGCGTGTGGAAGGACGCGATGGTGTGGCCGATGGTCGCCGCCGGCGAATCCAACAACAACGTGGTCTACATGCCCGGCGTCCAGCCGCTCAAGGGGCACAACGCGGATGCGGACCCCGACGAGGACGCGGACGGCGCGGATGGCGCCGCGAACGCCGAAAACTGACGGAATTCCAGGCAAGAGGAGCGATAATCATGGCTTTGTATCCCGCATCACGGCCCACATCGCAGCGCCACACGCTGTCGGTGCTCGTCGAGAACCGCCCGGGCGTGCTGTCCCGCATCGCCGGCCTGTTCGCACGTCGCGCGTTCAACATCAACTCGCTGTCCGTCTCCCCCACCGAGCGTCCGGACATCTCGCGCATCACGGTGACCGCGGACGTAGAGGAGGTGCCGCTCGAGCAGATCATCAAGCAGCTGAACAAGCTGCTCCACGTGCTGAAGATCGTGGATCTGGACGATGAGAACACCGTGAACCGCGAGCTGGTGCTCGTCAAGGTGGCGGCCGACGCCAAGACCCGGTCCGATGTGCTGGAGATCGTGCAGACCTTCCGAGTGCGCGTGGTCGACATGCATCCCGAATCGCTGGTCATCGAGGCCACCGGTTCGAGCGACAAACTCGACTCGCTGCTCGCGCTGCTCAGCGACTACGGCATCATCGAGATCGTGCGCTCGGGTTCCGTGGCACTGACCCGCGGCCCGAAGGCGCTGAGCGAGAAGGTGATCGGCTCCGAGATCAAGGGCCGTTGAGCCTCCGGGAACCGTGCACCGTGCGTTGCGGCGACGCAACATCGGTATCCATTGCAGGGGTGGCACACAAGTGCCGCCCCTTTCTTGTTCTCTTCTTCCGGGGGGTGTCAGGCGCACCATGACGACGGGAACCCGTTCCGTTAGAACTCTCCCGGTTTAGCGTATGATTCGTCCTGACCGGCCGACCCATCGTGCATGGTTGCGCACTATGTGTTTGGTTGCGGATTCGCAACCAAACACATATGAGGTTACACAAGGGGTATCGTGCACCCTCTCTCCCCTTACTTCCTAGAACGAAGACCCGCACAGTCTGACAGCGGAAGATATGCTAGCATTGTGCTATCAATGCATCATCAATCAAAGGGGGCACATCATGGCAACGCTTACCATCCGCAAGCTTGACGACAAGGTCGTCGAGGATTTCAAGCGCATCGCCAAGAAGAACAACCGCTCGGCGGAGGCCCAGGCACGCTCGCTGATCGAGGACTTCACCGCAAGCGTGCTGGCACATGACATCATGACCAACTCTGACTTGGTGCAGGAGATGTGGGACTTGCTCGGAGACGAATCCCTTCAGGCCGACGAAGAGCTCGCTCCCCCGCGCACCGACGACGCCCGCCCGATTGAATTGGGGTGATGACGATGATCATCCTCGATACCAACGTCATCAGCGAGATCCTCAAGAAGGATCACGCCGACCGCCGTGTCATCGACTGGTTCATCCGTGTTCCGATGAATGAGGTCTACACGACATCCGTCACCACGGCCGAATTGCTGACGGGCATAGCCCTGCTGCCTGAAGGAGCACGGAAACGGCGGCTTGGCGACTCCATGCAGCGGTTCATCAGCCTTTATCTTCCTCGTACCTTGCCGTTTGATGCCGCCGCGGCGCCATATTACGCCGCCGTCTACGCCCAACGCCGCGCCGCAGGACGACCCGTCACTATTCAGGATGCGATGATCGCCGCCATCGCTCTGGCGGGTGACGCCACGCTGGTCACCCGCAACATCAAGGATTTCGAGTACACCGGCGTCAAGCTGTTCAATCCGTGGGAACAGTAACGTTGCGCGGCACCCACCGCAAACCACATCATCAAGGCCGGTTCTTTCACATAAAAGAACCGGCCTCAATGGCTCAGCACCGAACGACTGACGGTTGCCGCCGCTACTCCAGTTGTTCGGAGAGCTCCATCCATTCGAGTTCGAGGGGTTCGGTCTCTTCGGCGATGGCCTGCAGGCGCACGTTCATCTCGTTGAGGCCGGCGTAGTCGCTCGGGTCGTGTTCAGCCATCCTGGTTTCAAGCTCGGATTTCTCCTCCTCCAGTTTGGACAGCTTCCGCTCGATCTGAGAGACGCGCTTGGACGCCTCGTGGAACGCCTTGCCCGTCAGCTTCGGTGTCCCCCCGACGGTCGCGGTACCGGTCGCCCCGCCGTTCCCGGACTGTGATCCATGCTCCGGAGCAGCGGCGTCGTCCGCGATGCCGGCCGCGTCGTCCGCGGGCGTCGCAGTGCCGGTCGCCCCCGCAGAGCCCTTCCTCCGATTCGACGCGGCATCGCCGGCGAACGGGTCGCGGCCGGCCTTGATCGCCTCCGTCATCGCCAGATAATCGGCCACACCGCCCGGCAGGTGACGGATCTTGCCGCCGATCAGCGCGAACTGCTGGTCGGTCACGCGCTCCAGCAGGTAGCGGTCGTGGCTGACCACGATCAGCGTGCCCGGCCAGGTATCGAGCAGATCCTCCATCACGGCCAGCATATCGGTATCCAGATCGTTGCCCGGCTCGTCCATGATCAGCACATTCGGCTCATCCAGCAGGATCAGCAGCAGCTGCATGCGGCGCTTCTGCCCGCCGGACAGGTCGCGGATCGGGGTCATCAGCTGCGCGGCCTCGAAGCCGAGCCTTTCCATCAGCTGCCCCGGGGTCACCTCCTTGCCGTCCACGATGTAGCTGGGCTTGTACCGGCTCAGCACCTCCTTGACCTTGTACTTGCCGAGCGCCTCCAGCTCGTCCAGCCGCTGCGAGAGCACCGCGAAACGAACCGTCTTGCCGATGTTCACATGGCCAGCGGTCGGGGTGATCGACCCGTCGAGGATCTTCAGCAGCGTGGACTTGCCGGCGCCGTTCGCGCCGACGATGCCGAAACGGTCGCCGGGACCGATCAGCCAGGTCACATCGTCCAGCACCTTGCGGCCGGTGACGGAGACCTTGTGCGCGGCGAAGGTGGCGCTCCCATCCACGGTAAAGGCGACGCCGGCATCGCGCAGGCGCGGGTCGGTTGACAGGTCGTCAACTGCCAACTCGACGGCGCCGTACGCCTGCGGCTCCGCATACATTGGACGCACCACGTCCACGCGGGACGCGGAGGCCGCCATCTCGGCCACATCCGGGTCGATCGCGGCGGCACCGGCAGTGTCGGCGTCGCCCATGAACGCCGGCCGCACGGCATCGGGATGCGGCGTGCCGTCTACGGTCACGCCGTTCTCGGCGGCGAACACCTGCGTCACATCGATCAGATCCACCACCTGCTTGCCCAGACGGGAGGTCGCCATCTGCTTCAGTTCCAGCGTGTTGCGCAGCGGCGGCACGTCGGCGATCAGCTCGCGTGCCTGCTTGACGTGGAACTTCTGCTTGGTGGAGCGCGCGCGGGCGCCGCGGCTCAGCCATGCCAACTCCTTGCGCGCCAGGTTGCGGCGGCGGGCCTCGCGCACGTCGGCCTGCCGGTCGCGTTCCACACGCTGCAGCATGTACGCGCTGTAACCGCCCTCGAACGGGTCGATCGTGCCGTCGTGCACCTCCCACATCGACTCGCACACCTCGTCCAGGAACCAGCGGTCGTGCGTCACCAGCAGCAACGCGCCCTGCCCCTTGCCCCAGCGGGTTTTCAGGTGTTCGGCCAACCAGTGGATCGTGACCACGTCCAGATGGTTGGTCGGCTCGTCCAGCGCCAGGATGTCCCAGTCCTTGAGCAGCAGGCGGGCCAGATCGGCGCGGCGGCGCTGGCCACCGGGCAGCGAGCCGATGCGCGCATCTAGACTGATGCCGCCGAGCAACGCCTCCACGATCTCGCGCGAGCGCGTCTCCGACGCCCACTCGTAGTCCTCGCGTCCCTCCAGCGCGGCCTGGCGGACGGTGGCGTTGTCGTCGAGCGGGTCACGCTGATCGAGCATGCCGAAGCTCAGGCCCCCGCGCTTGGTCACGCGGCCCGAATCAGGTTCCTGCGTGCCGTTGAACAGGTGCAGCAACGTGGATTTGCCATCGCCGTTGCGGCCGACGATGCCGATGCGGTCGCCCTCGAACACGCCCTGCGTCACGTCGGTGAAGATCGTCTTGGTCGCGAACGCAAGCGACACCTGTTCCAACCCAATATCGTAAATCGGCATAATCCCCTAATCTACCACCCGCCAAGGGTCCGGCGACGGGGAGGGGACGGTTAGCCCAGGGTCTTGGCGTAGGTGCTGCACCGGGCGGCGAAGCTGGAGAACACCTGCTCGCCCAGCGGCTGGATCTGCGCATCGGCCTGCGCGAACGTCTCCCGCAGCTTGGACTTCGAACCGCCGGCGGCCTTGAGCTCCTTGACCATCGAGGGCTCCTCCAGCCACTCCTCCAGCATGGCGGCGGTCACCTCCAAATGGAACTGCAACCCCAGCGCCGAACCGAACCGGAACGCCTGCACCTTGGTCTGCGGCGAACGCGCCAACAACTGCGCGCCGTCGGGCAGGCCCACCGTGTCGCAGTGCCAGTGCAGCACGTCCAGCTGCTTGCCCCACATCGAGAAGTAGTCGTGCCTGTCCACGCGCTTGATCGGCCCCACGCCGATCTCCGGCTCCTCACCCTTGCACAGCTTGGCCCCCAACGCCGTGGCGATGATCTGGTGCCCCAGACAGATGCCCAGCACCGGCTTGCCCACGCTGATCGCGGCCTTGGCCAGCTTGGCCTCCGCCTTCAGCCCCGGGTATTGGTCGTAGTCGGCGGCCCCCATCGGCCCGCCCATGATCACCACACCGGACAGCTCGTCGAAATCCGGCATGTCCGGTTTCTTCTTTCTGGCCACGTTGAGCGTGAGCGTCTCCAGACCCAGATCCTCAAGATTCGCCAGAATCCGCCCCGGTTTCTCCCACGGGACGTGCTGCAGAATAAGCACTTGCGGTGACGTCATAGACTCCATTGTTGCACCGGCACCGTAGAAAGCACGCCGCACCACGGCAAAAGGCGCGGAAAAAGCGCGGTTTGCGCCCCCGGCCTTGTCGGGCAAAGCGAATACGCTCGAACTATGACCGACACCACGAATCCCACCGTCGACGCGGATGGCCGCATGCTGTCCGACGCCGCCGCGAACCTCAAGCTGTACGACACCGCCTCGCATGCGGTCGAACCGTTCGTCCCGGTCCAGCCGGGCCATGTGGGCATCTACGTGTGCGGCGCGACCGTACAGAGCTCGCCGCATATCGGCCATATCCGCGCGGCCGTGGCGTTCGACGTGGTGCGCCGCTGGCTGCTGCGTCTGGGCTATACGGTCACGTTCGTGCGCAACGTGACCGACATCGACGACAAGATCCTGGACAAGGCCGCGGCCGCCGGCCAGCAGTGGTGGGAGCGCGCCTACATCTACGAGCGCGAGTTCACCGAGGCGTACGACGCGCTGGGCGTGCTGCCGCCCACCTACGAGCCGCGCGCCACCGGCCACATGCTGGACATGATCGACCTGATCCGGCGCATCCTGGACAACGGCCACGGCTATATGGTGCTCGATGAGGCCGGCAACCCGACCGGCGACGTGTACTTCGACGTGCCCAGCTGGCCGCGGTACGGCGAGCTGACCCACCAGAAGCAGACCGTGGCCGGCGCCGAAGCCGGTGATGAGGCCGCCGCCGTGGCCGACCGCATGGGTCCGAGCGTGGACAACGCGGGCGACGACAAATACAATCCGGTCGACCCCGCCGACGCCTCGCCCGACAAGCACGACCCGCGCGACTTCGCACTGTGGAAGCGCCCGAAGCCGACCGACCCGCCGACCGCACGCTGGTCGACGCCATTCGGCGTGGGTCGCCCCGGCTGGCATCTGGAATGCTCGGCGATGAGCCACCGCTACCTGGGCGACGAGTTCGACATCCACGGCGGCGGTCTGGACCTGCGCTTCCCCCACCATGAGAACGAGATGGCGCAGTCGCGCGCCGCCGGGTGGGGGTTCGCGCGCCACTGGATGCACTCGGCATGGGTCACGGCCAAGGGCGAGAAGATGTCCAAGTCGCTGGGCAACGGCCTGTCGGTGCCGGCGGTGCTTGCCGAGCACCCGGCGTGGGTGGTGCGGTATGCGCTGGGTTCGGTGCAGTACCGTTCGATGCTGGAATGGTCGGATCAGACGCTGGCTGAGGCCGCAGCCGCGTACGATCGCGTGACGAATTTCATCGAACGCGCCGCCGCGGCGATCGGCGAGCAGCCGACGCGCGACGAGATCGAGGCCGTGGGCGCCGACGATCTGCCCGCCGCGTTCGCGGGCGCGATGAACGACGACTTCAACGTCTCCGGGGCCACCGCCGCGATCTTCACCGCGATCCGCGAGGGCAACACGTTGGTCGAGGCCGTGGGCACCAGCCGCTGCGCGGATCTGCCCGCCGCGATCACGGCCGCTTGGGGTGCGGGCGACGCCGCGGCGACGTCCGACGACGCGAAGGCGATGCTGCGTCGCGTCCTGGTTGCGGTGCGGGCGATGCTGGACACGCTCGGTCTCGACCCGCTGGCCGAACCGTGGGTCAATGGCGGCGCGGCGGGTGCGGCCGATGGGGAGGCGTCCCCCGAGCACGCGGCGCTCGACGCCCTGGTGTCCGGACAGCTGGCCCGCCGCGCCGACGCGCGCAAGGCCCGCGACTTTGCCACAGCGGATGCGATCCGCGATGCATTGGGCGAGGCCGGCATCGTCATCGAGGACACCCCGCAGGGTTCCACCTGGTCGCTGAAGTAGCGCATACAGCCTTGATGGCTCCCTCACAAAAGGGAGGGAGCCATCACCGGCGAACCACCCGGCCGTGCCCCGGTCCCGCCATCGCGCACGGGTGCCGGTCAACTACCGAACGGGGCGGGCGGACGCTCAGTCGAACACGAAATCGACGTCCACGATATGCAGCCTGTGCTTCAGCTCCCGCTCCAGCGATCGCCTGCATTCGACCAGGTCGGCCACGTCGATCGATTCACCAGTACTGGCGAGGTACACGTCCACCGTGTAGTTCATACCGGTTTTGAAGATCATCGTCTTCTCGTATTCGGTGTTGGCCGGCAGATGCCGCTGCGCGGCCTGTTCCACGAAGGTATTGGTCTCGTCGTCGTCATGCACGCCGCCGACGAGTTCCACGAACGCGTCGCGCAGCACCTCGACCGGTTCCTTGACGGCCAGGATCACAATCACCGTGGTGATGAAGAAGTCGCCGGTGTAGTGCAGGAAGTCGAGCGGCCCGCCGGCCGGCAGCAGCACCAGCACCACCGCGGCCAGGCCGATGCCGAACGAGATCATGCCGTCCACAAGGGTGCTCTGCGCCTCCGCGCGCAGCATCATGCTCGAATCGCCGATGCGGGCGTTCTGGCGGCGGTAGTACATAAGCAGGCCGAAACAGGTGGCCACGGTCAGGATCTGGTAGATCACCACGGGGCCGAAGGATGCGCGCTCCCCCACACCGAGCACGAAGTAGTCCCAGGCCACCTGCGCCACGTCCAGGAACGAGAACACGAGCAGGGAGAGGGTGAAGATCGCCTTGCAGATCGCGTAGATCGGCTCCAGCGCGAACATGCCGTTGGGGAACCGCTCGGTGGTGCGTACGGTGCGCGAGGAGAGATAGGTGGCCACCAGGCCCGAGACCACGGAGATCACGGTGAAGGTGGTGTCGAGGAACATGGCCTTCAGACCGGTCATGAAGAACACGATCGCGCCGGCGACGACCATGAGGATGTTGATGATGATGCCCACGCCAAGGGCTTTGCGTTCGATTTGCTTATGCTGCATCGATGGTCCTTCCGTATTGCATGGCAGTCACGCGTCGCACCGCCGTTGGTTCGGTCCGTGTTGTCGGGCCCGGATTTGTGCCCGTCTTATTCACGAGACTGTGGCCGCGCGCATGGCATGTCTGCGATAGGGGTGTCCAGGGATTCTCCTGAAAAACTGGCCTTCCCATTGTACCAGATGCGACACGCCCGGATTATGCCGGCGGCTGACGCTCCGTTCGGCGAGCACGCCGGCCAACACCGCGCGCCCGCTTCTCCCTACGCACGGCTAGACTGGGGGACATTATGGCAGCGTTTAGTTCTTTGACAGACAGGCTCTCGAATGCGTTCAAGCACTTGAAGAGCAAAGGCAAGCTTTCCGAGGCGGATATCGACGGCACCATCCGCGAGATTCGCCGCGCCCTGCTCGACGCCGACGTGGCGCTTGAGGTGGTGCGCTCCTTCACCGGCCGTATCCGCGAGCGCGCGCTGGGCACCGAGGTGTCCGAGGCGCTCAACCCGGCCCAGCAGGTCGTCAAGATCGTCTACGACGAGCTGACCGGCGTGCTCGGTCAGGGTGTGGACCGTCCGTTGAACTTCGCCAAGAACCCGCCGACGATCATCATGCTCGCCGGTCTGCAGGGTGCCGGTAAGACCACGCTGGCCGGCAAGCTCGGCTATTGGCTCAAGGATGCCGGTCATACGCCGCTGCTGGTGGCGGCCGATCTGCAGCGTCCGAACGCGGTGACGCAGCTGCAGGTGGTCGGCGAGCGCGCCGGCGTGCCGGTGTATGCGCCGGAGAAGGGCGTGCAGTCGGATGGCGGCGACGAGGTCTCCGCCCCCGGCCTGACCACCGGTGACCCGGTGAAGGTGGCCCGCGATTCGATTGCGTTGGCCAAACAGAAGCTGTATGACACGGTTATCATCGATACCGCCGGCCGCCTGGGTGTGGATGAGGTGCTGATGCAGCAGGCGCGCGACATCCGCGACGCCGTGCAGCCCGATGAGATCCTGTTCGTGATCGACGCGATGATCGGCCAGGATGCGGTGCGTACCGCCAAGGCCTTCGACGAGGGCGTGGACTTCACCGGCGTGGTGCTCTCCAAGCTGGATGGCGACGCCCGTGGCGGTGCGGCGCTGTCGGTGGCGAGCGTGACCGGCAAGCCGATCCTGTTCGCCTCGACCGGCGAGGGGTTGAAGGATTTCGAGGTCTTCCATCCGGACCGTATGGCTTCGCGCATCCTGGATATGGGCGACATCCTGACGCTGATCGAGCAGGCGCAGAAGCAGTTCGATGAGGAGGAGGCCCGCAAGGCCGCCCAAAAGATGGCCGAGGGCGAGTTCGGTCTGGACGACTTCCTTGAGCAGCTGCAGCAGGTGCGCAAGCTGGGGTCGATGAAGAGCCTGCTCGGCATGATTCCGGGCATGGCACAGCATCGTCAGGCGTTGGAGCAGTTCGACGAACGTGAGATCGACCGCACCGAGGCGATCATCCGTTCGATGACCCCGGCCGAGCGACGCAATCCGAAGATCATCGACGGCTCGCGCCGCGCCCGCATCGCCTACGGTTCGGGTGTGACGGTCTCGCAGGTCAACGCGCTGCTGCAGCGCTTCGAGCAGGCCGCCAAGATGATGAAGCGTATGTCCAACAAGGCCGGCATGGGTGGCATCCCCGGGTTCGGAGGCCCTGCGGCCGGCGGCAAGAAGGGCAAGAAAGGCAAGAAGAAGGGTTCCAAGTCCGGCAACCCGATGAAGCGTGAGGCCGAGGAGAAGGCGTTGCGCGACCGCTTGTCCGGCAAGGGCGGCTCGTCCGGCAGCTCGGGCGGTTCGGCGTTCGCCAAGAAGCCGCAGAATCCGGCGTTGCCGGCCGGCCTGCAGGATATGCTCGGCGAGAATGGTATGCCCGATGTGCCGCCGAATCTCGGTGGCGGTTTGGGCGGTCTCTTCGGCCGCTGAGTTGGTTGATGGTCGACGTCCCGCACTCCGAATCGGATTGCGGGACGTTTCGTTCCTGTGATGCGCATATTGAGTGAGGATTGACCGTGGATGTTGTGATCGGGATGCTGTTGGCGATCATCGTGCTGTGGGTGGCGCTGCGTGCCTTGCCGGCGGGCGCCGAGGGGCATCTGCCGCTGCCGTATCTGATCGCGCTGATTCCGTTCCTGTGGATCCCCGCGCTGCTGCTCGCCATTGTTGCGGCCGTGCTGGGTTGCTGGCCGTTGGCGGTTGCCGCGGTGGCGCTGGCGGTGATTGTCGCGCTGCGTGTGCCGCTCTACCGGCTCTCCCTGCGTGGAACATCTCGTGAAACCAAGCGTGAAACATATTGTGAAACGCATCCCGAAGCGTCCGACACAACTGCTCGCGGACACGACGAGCAGCCGGATGCCCCTATCACCGTCATGACGCTCAACTGCCGGTTCGGCCGTGCGGACGCGGATACCATCATGGATGCGGTGCGTGCGCATGACGTCGACGTCCTCGCGCTCCAGGAACTCACGGCGGATCTGGTCGGTGCCCTCGACGCCGCGGGGATCCGCGACGTGCTCCCCCATCGTCAGCTCGGCGAGGACCGGCCGACCAACAACGGCGGGTTCAACGGTCTGTGGACGCGACTCGTCCCGGTCGCCGCCGCGTCGTCGTCCGTCGAGATACCGGCCGCGGACGTGCCGATGATCGTCGCGTCGCCCACACGGAACGGCCGACCCGCCGACGCCCCCGATGCCGCCATCGCCTTCGCCTCGGCGCATACCAAATCGCCGATGCGCGGGTGCCGCGCGTGGTCGCAGGGCATCGTCGGACTGGGCCGGCTGGCACTGCGGCAGGGTTGCGGCACGCACGCCCCGACACACCCATCGCCCGAAACCGCCGCCGACGACCCATCTCGCACATCGACCGAGGCCGCCGTGGTGCTCGGCGACCTCAACTGCGGCATCGACCACCCGAGCTTCCGCAAACTGCTGGCCGCCGGATTCCGCGACGCCAGCATGAGCGCCCTGCACAAGCCGATGGTGTCGTTCCCCTCATGGCTCGTCTGGCCGCGCATCGAACTGGACCACGTGCTGATGAGCGGCGGGATCGACGCCGAACGGGTCGAAACCCTTACCATCCCCGGCAGCGATCACCTGGCCACGGTGGCCTCATTGCGCATTCGGTGACGGCGAAGACGCCGGCGCCGGACGTCCGGCATCCGCCGCCACACCGCGATGCGGTCGGACAGTCGCGCTTCGCGATCGCCCCGGCACCGACCACGACATGGCGTGTCGCGGGGATGGGGTTATAATCGTCGGGTTATTCATGGGCGCGGCGCCCTCTACTCCCGCGTTGCATGAGGAACACGTGGGTTCTCGGATTCCGTGCCCCACACCGAAACCGAAAACCTGCACCCCTAGTGATACAAGGAGAGCCATTTTGGCAACCAAGATTCGTCTGAAGCGCATGGGCAAGAAGTTCTACGCCTTCTACCGCGTGGTCATCACCGATTCCCGCAACAAGCGTGACGGCAAGGCCATCGAGGAGATCGGCATCTACGATCCGAACAAGCAGCCCTCGCTGATCCAGATCGATTCCGAGCGCGCTCAGTATTGGCTGGGTGTCGGCGCGCAGCCGACCGAGCCGGTGCTGAACCTGCTCAAGATCACCGGCGACTGGCAGAAGTTCAAGGGCATCGACGGTGCCGAAGGCACGCTGAAGACCGCCGAAGCCGGCCCGGACGCGCAGGCTCGCGTCGAGGCCGTTGAGGCTCAGGCCCAGAAGCTGAAGGCCGCCAAGTCCGAGGCCGCCGCCAAGGCTGCTGCCGAGGCTGAGGCCCAGGCCGCCGAAACCGCTGAGGAAGAGGCTCCGGCTGAGGAAGCCCCCGCAGAGGAAGCTGAGTGATCATGCTCGCCCAGGCTGTTGAACATCTCATCAAGAACATCGTCGATTTTCCGGATGATGTGTCCGTCAAGTCGCATGAGAACTCGCGCGGCGAACTGCTGCGCGTGCGCGTGAACCCCGAGGACATCGGCCGGGTGATCGGCCGCAACGGGCGTACGGCGAACGCGATCCGCACCGTGGTGCAGGCTCTGTCCGACCACAAGGTGCGTGTCGACATCATGGACGTGCGTCGGTAAGAGAGTTCCGTAGCGTGGAGCGTCAACAGCACTCTGACGACCCGCAGCAGCTCGACCTGCTGCGGGTCTGTCGTATCGGTCGCGCGCAGGGACTCAAGGGTGAGGTCACCGTGCGCCTGTACACGGACGATCCGGACTACCGGTTCGCCCCCGGATCCGTGCTCTATACCCGCGACGGCTCGCAGGAGTATGTCGTGGAGCGGTCCCGCACGTTCAAGGACCGTTGGATCATCAAGTTCGAGGACATCGACAACCGTGACGCTTCCGAGGCGTTGAACGGGATCGAACTGTACGGCGAAGCCGACGACCCCGAGCTCATGCTTGAGGAGGACGCCTGGTACCCGCGCGACCTGGTCGGGCTTGAGGCCCGCATGGCCGCGGACAACGGGCTGGGCGCACCGGCCGGTCTGGCGGTCGGCAAGGTTGTGGACGTGATCGACGGCGCGCAGTCGCTGCTCAAGATCCGACTGTCCGACGCCTATCTGGCGTCGCTGGCCTCGGACGGTGCGCCTGCCGCGGACGGTGCAGCTTCCGAACCTTCCTCTTTGCCTTCTAAGGGCACAGAAGACCAACAGGCGGAATCGGACCGCATCGAGAAGACCGCGCTGGTGCCGTTCGTTGAGCAGCTGGTGCCCGACATCGACCTTGATGAGGGCTATCTGACCCTGGATCCTCCCGGCGGCCTGATTCCCGGATTGGGCTGATCCGCAACGGAGTCCATTGGCGTCAAACAAAACATTGACGCCGGTCAACTTGTCTGATGGCAGGCGGCAAGGTAACAAGGTGGCAGGATTGCCTTGCCGCCTTGTTACCTTGCCGCCTTGCCGTACACCCGGCAACGCTGCTTTGCCGCGTTATGGGAAACCGGTGACGTAAAGTTGCCGTTCCGTATACGGTACAGCTGGAAAAGAGGCGGTGCCGACCCTATTCGTTAGGCTGAAGGATATGAAGATCGACATCGTTTCCGTGTTCCCGGAGTATTTCGAGGTGCTGAACCTGAGCCTGTTCGGCAAGGCGCAGGCCAAGGGGCTCGTTGAGGTGCATGCGCACAACCTGCGCGACTGGACGCACGACGTGCATCATTCCGTGGACGACACCCCGGTCGGCGGTGGTGCCGGCATGGTGATGAAGCCCGAGGTCTGGGCCGAATGCCTGGATGACCTGCTTGGGCTGGCGCCGGTAGAAGTCGCCCCCATGTTGTCCGAATCGGGGGATTCTTTCAATTGCAACGTTGCATATGACGGCAAAACGCAAGAATCCCCCGATTCGGACAAAACAGCGGAAGCCCAAGGCAGCACGGTGCTCATCTTCCCGAATCCCTCCGCTCCCCTGTTCACCCAGCGCGACGCCACGGAGCTGAGCCATGCCGGCCGTCTGGTGTTCGGCTGCGGCCGGTATGAGGGATACGATGCCCGCATCCCCGCGTACTACCGCAATCAGGGCGTGGATGTGCGCGAATACTCAATCGGCGACTACGTGCTCAACGGCGGCGAGGTGGCCGTATCCGTGATGCTGGAGGCCATCACCCGTCTGCTGCCGGGGTTCATGGGCAATCCGGACTCCATTGTGGAGGAGTCCTACACGGGTGGCAACGCACTGCTTGAGCACCGCCAATACACGAAGCCCGCCACCTGGCGCGGCATGGCCGTGCCGGATATCCTACTATCCGGCGACCACGGCAAGGTGGACCGATTCCGCCGCGACGAGGCCCTCAGTCGCACCGATGAGATCCGTCCGGACCTCATCGAGCGGCTCGACTGCCGTGCGCTCGACAAGGCCGATCGGAAGACGCTGATGGCGCTGGGTTGGGAGGTGTCCGGCGACCATCCGCGCCGTCTGGACTAATCAGCGATTACACGGCGGCTTCGATGTAGTGGACCGCGGTCTCGCCGTAATCGCGGCGGTCGGTGACCTGCCAGCCTTCGGGCGGAGTCGGGTCATCGCTGCGAGTCGAGCGTTCCAGCACGATGACCGTATGCGGCACCGCCAGACCCGAAACCACCAGGTCCGCCAGCAGCCGGTTGCAGGCCTCGGTGGTGAACGCATACGGGGGATCGATGAAGATCACGTCGAACGCCTGTGATCTCGCCGCGCCTCCCGCGGCCACGACGGAAGAGACCTCACCGGATGCGACGGCGGCCCCATCCGCGCCATCGCGGATTGTGGTATTGGGGACGACACCTTCCATACCGGCCCCCGTTCCGCCGGGCAGCTTGCCGGAGAACTCCGGATGGGTCGCGGCACCGTCCTGCGGCACGCGCATCGTGCCGATCACATACTGTTCGGCACGCTTGCGCACCAATCGCACGCTCATACCGCGCTCCCAGGCGCGGTTATGCCTCAGCTCCGCGAACGCGCCGGAGATCAGCGAGGCGGCCGGTGCCGCGGATTCCACCGACACCAGCTCCCTCGCCCCCCGAGACAGCGCCTCGATACCGAGCGCGCCCGTCCCCGCGAACAGGTCGAGCACACGCGCGTCCTCCAGCACGGCCCAGGATTCCAGGCGTGAGAAGATCGCCTCCTTGGTCCGGTCGGTAGTCGGCCGCGTGCCGTTCTTCGCCGCTTTGAGTTCCAGTCCCTTGAATCGTCCCGCAATCACTCGCATATCTTCCATTATCCATATGCGGGCGTCGGTACAGGCCACGGGGTCGTCACCCGCTTCGATCAGCACCTCGGACGTCGGCATCGTGGCGACACGTTCCATCCGATCGATACGTTCGGCCATGATGGCGATGCGCTTCTCCAACGTGCGCAACCGGCTCTCGTACCGCATCAGCAACAGACCACTGACATCCTGCACCGACCGGGAGGCGCGCGTCTGTGCCGACCAACGCGCGTTCTGCGCATGGAACGCCCCATTGCCGACGAACCGCGCCTGCGGTATGTCGGGCAGGTTGTTCACCACGACGTCGCCCGTTTCGTATTCGCTCCCCAGACGGCCGGAACGCTCGTCGGCACGCCACCGCGCGATGCAGCGTTCGATGCGCTTGTACCCGATCAGCGAGGAATACAGTCCGGCATCGTTGAAGATCTTGGTGGGTGATTCACCCTCGTGGTAGCGCCGCATGCATTCCGCCTTGAACCGTTCGGCGTAGAAGATGCGTTCCGGGGTCACCGATTCGACTGCGGGCAATGACATCAGGTATGCCCGTTCCCTGGTGGTGAATTTTCCGTGTTTCATGAATATGCTCCCTAGCCGTGATGGGTCTGTATGCTGGCCCTGTGTCACACATGAGGTACCGGCCGCATGAAGGTATGAGCACCCCGTGCCGCGCGGGTGTTGGACGTGCTGGATCCGCCGTATATGTGGCTGGATTATGTGGGTGCCGGGTGAGTTCCATTACACGCGTTTCCCGCCGCGAGCGGTAGTGTTTCCGCCCGAAGCGGAGGTTATTCGGCAATCCGGCCCTGTTTGCTGTCAACCTTGACAGTGACAACGCCAACGGCGTATCCGCGGCGTCCGGGGATGACGCCGATTGTGCTCTTTGCCGAGCAGGTCTCGTACGCCCATATTCGCTCTCCTCATGGATCGGTTCGCCCCGTGATCCGGGTGCGGGTTGACTCACCAGCGTAGCGGGGATGACACGTCCAGCCGCAACATTACGGGGGAAACGCTTATGCCGCAACGGAAAAAGGATAGGGGGAGGGTCGTGTTCCGACCACTCCCCACCGTGAATACCCGGACGTCCGTACGACGTCATTGCCGCAGATATTCCACCTGCTCCTTGAGTTCGGCGATCTGCCGTTCCAACGACCGCAGACGCGCCTCGTAGCGCACCAGCAGCAGTCCGCTGACGTCCGCCGTGTGGCTGGCGGGCTCGGACCGGGAGCCACGCTCCTTCACCTTCCAATGGCGACGACCCTGCCGGATCACCTCTTCCAGCATCCGCTGGTCCTGTTCATCCAGCGTCGTGTCCGCATCGTGCGTCTCCGGCCCACATGCCTCGGCGCCGTTCGGAGCGTCCGCCCCTTCCGCATCAGAATCCTGTTCACGGGCCTCGATGGAGGCGATGTAGGCAAGCCGCCCCTTGCGCTCCGACTCCTTCCACCGGGAGATGCACCGTTCGATGCGCTTGCTGCCAATCAGGTTGCCGTACAGGCCGGCTTCGGCGAAGATATGAGACGGCGATTCGCCGTCGTGATAGCGGCGCATGCAGTCGGCCTTGAATTCCTCCGTGTAGAAGATCCGCCCCTGCGTCACCGATTCCACAGCTGGCAGCGTCAACAGGTACGCGCGTTCCTTGGCGGTGAACTTGCCTTTTCTCATCGCGTGGTGCTCCTTTGGATGCTACGAGATGCTGCGGAAGTGGGAAACACCGTTGCGGGAACACCGGCGTTCCGGCGCTCCCGCAACGGTTGGATGGCCCGCCGCGCGGCCCAGTCAGACCGCGCGGCGGATCCGGTTAGCTGCGCCTGCGGCGCTTGAAGGCGTAGACGCCACCCGCTCCCAGCAGCAGGATCAGGCCCGCAACACCCGGGATGATCACGTCGATGCCGGTCTTCGGGATCGTCGGCTTGGCCGGCTCCACGGGCTTCTTGTACTGGTTCGAGAAGACCATGGCGTCGGCGTCACCGTAGGACACGGCGGCCTTGAGGGTGCCGGTTGCGGTGTCGTCCGTGACTGTGACCGTGACCTCGTACGTGGTGTCGTCGTAGGTCACGCCGTCCTGCTCGTCGTTCACCTCGGACACCGTGTACTTGTAGGTACCCGGCTTGCCGTAGGCGATCGTGTCGAAGACGACGGAGCCGTTCTCATCGTTCGTGGCGGTGGAGACGCCGTCCTTCGCGCCCTCCGGCATCGGGGTCGATTCGTCCGCGCCCGTGAGCTGGAAGGTGAACTGGCCGTCCTTCAGGTCCGCGCCGGCGAAGGTCTTGCCCGCACCGAGCGCGACCGTGGCATCGGCCGGGTCATAGACGTTGGTGAAGGTCACCGCACCGTCCACGGCCTGCGGCATCTCCCAAGTCACCTCGAGGGTGCCGTCGCCCTGGTCCTCCGCGGTGGCGGTCACGTTGTAGGCAGTGGTGTCATAGTCGATGCCGGACTTGCCGTCGTTGACCTCGGAGAGCACGTAGTTATACGTGCCGGGCTTGGTGAACGTGATGCCGTCGAAGCTCACGGTACCGTCGGCGGCGTTGGTCGCCTCAGCCACCACGGTGTCGCCGCTCTTGAGCTGGAACGTGAACTCGTTCTCGGCGAGCTTGCGACCAGTGGTGGAGTCGAGCTTCTTGGTGATGGTGAAGCCGCCGTCGCCGGTGAGGCTGGAGGTGTTCGGCGTCACGTCATACACATTGGTGAACGTGAAGTCGGCACCCTCATCGGTCTTGTCGGAGGTCACCTCGGCCTTGAGCTTGCCACCGCCGAGATCGGTCACCGTGACCGTGACGGTCTTGGTGCCCTGCTCGTTGGTGACGCCGGCAACCGAACCGGACTCGCTGATGGTGTAGGTGAACACCTGGGTGCGGTCGGCCGTGTAGGTCTCGATGCCCTCGTCGGCCGCAGCGTCGGCGTTGGCCGTCGCGGGCTTGGAGCCGAAGGTGTTCTCCATCGTGTAGTGGATGTCCTCGAAGGTCACGCCACCGGCGGCGTCGTTCTTCACCGTCGTCTTTGCAGGCATCGGGGCGGGCGTGCCGTCCTGGGCCGCGTTGCCGGTGATGGTGAACTCATACTCGTCGCCCTTGAGCGTCGGCACATCGGTAGGTTCGGTCTGGCCGCCTACGATCTTCTTCTTGCCCGTGATGTCGAGCGCGTAGTCCGCGTCGCCACCATAGGTGTTCACGAAGGCGAGCGAGTCGCCGGTGCCGTAGGTCACCTTAGGCGTCAGCTTGCCGTTGCCATCATCGGTCACCGTAACCGTGATGTTCTGCGCGCCGGTGTTCGCCGTCACGCCGGTGCTCTGATCATGGGCGACCTCGCTCACGGTGTAGTTGAAGGTGTACACGGTGCCGGCATCGGTGGTCTGTGCCGTGGCCGTACCGACCTTGTCGGAGCCGCCGTTCACGGCCGCCGCCAGGTTCTCGGTGGTGTAGGTGATGTCACCGAAGGTGATGTTGCCGTCGGCATCGTTGGTGCCCTCAGCAACCACCACGTCGCCGCTCTTGACCTGGAACTTGAACGCGTTCTCACCGGTGTAGTTGGCGATGTCGTCGTTCTTGAGGGTCTTGGTGCCCTCGATCGTGGCGGCACCCTCGGCACCGACCGTGGTCGGATCAGCCTGGTAGCTGTTCACGAACGGCACGGTGGCGCGCTGGTCGGTGGTCATCTCGGTGTAGCCCGCACCGTCGGAGACCTGGGTGGTGACGGTCATGGTGCCGTCGCCGTTGTCCACAGGCTTGATCTGAACGGTGTAGGTGCTGTCATCGAGCACGTAGTTCTTGTAGTCGCCTTCGCCGGTCTTGCCGTTCTCCTTGATGGTGTATGTGTAGGTCACACCGTCGTCGGACTTGTCGAAGGAGACGGTCTCGAACGGGTTGTTCTTCACCGACTTCGCAACGCCCGCGGCGGCAGCAGCGCTCTTGACCTCGGTGGAGACACCGTCCTGGATGCCGAGCTTCTTGGCCGCAGCGTCGGCGTTGTCACCGGTCGCCGTGATGGTGAAGCTGAACTGGCCGGCCGTCATCGCATGGTTCGTCACCTTCTTGGTGATGTTCAGGCCGCCAGCGCCGTCAGCGTTGTACTCGGCGGAGGTCTTGTAGGTGTTTGTGAACGAGCCAACTACGGTTGCAGTGGCCACGAGCTGACCGGACACATCCTTTACCTCGACGGTAATGTCGACTGTGTTGGTGTCGTAGGTGACACCGCCATGGCCTCCATCGATCTCCGTCACCTTGTACTTGTACGTACCAGCCTTGTCATAGGAGATTGCGCCGAAGTCGAACGTCGCGGTGTCCGTGGAATCACCAGTGGGTGCGCTAATCGTCTTGTGGGCGTTGCCCTCGTCGTCGATTGTTACACCAGCATCCGGGTTTTCCTTAGGCATCGGAGCGCCATCGACCGGGCTCAGCTTGAACTCGAACGCGTAGTCATTCGTCCACTCGTGACCGGTGAAGGTCTTCTGCAGTGCGAAGTCCGTAGGCACACCTTCGGACGCCGTGGGCGTGTAGGTGTTGGTGAAGTCAACTCGCCCAGTCTGGGTATAAGGCTGACCGTCACGACTAATAGTCACCGTACGCTGAAGCGCGTTGTTTACATTCTTCACTTCAACCGTAACCGTGTACACCGCAGCATCCTTTGTCACATTCACCACGCTGGAATCAACGTCGCGCTCCGTGATGGTGTAGACGTAGGTGCCCTCGTGCGTGTAGGTAGCCGTACCAGTGCTGAACGCATAGGTATTACCCGTCGCGCTCGTGGAGGGCGTGATGGTGACGTTGTAGCTCAGCTTGCCGGCTTCAGACTTAAAATCGTTGACGGTGGTACCCGTGTTGTCGAAGTTGAACGTCGGCATCTCATCCGCCGCGACACCATCGACTGTCATGGACACATCGAACGTGAACGTATCACCCTGTTGCCAGTTACGACCCTCCAGAGTCTTGAAGATCTGCGTGGATCCACTCGTAGCTGTGGCGTCATACTCGTTGACGAAGTTGATTTCGTTCAGCTGAACCGGAGCGTTCTCCTGATCACCAGAACCAATCAGTACCGCGCTAGCATCTACGGTGAGCTCACCAGTCGCAGTGTTCTCCGTCACTTTGAACGTGATGGTGTAGGTGCGACCGCTATCCTGCGCGCTCACGCCTGCCGGCATGTTGGTTTCGTTCTCGTAGATATTGTACTGATACGTACCGGCCTTGGTGAAGGTGATCTCACCGAAGTCGAACGTAGCCTTGTTGTTCTGCGTGTCCGTGTTCTTGTTGGTCGTGGAAACGATAGGCCTGCCCTGATCGTCCTGTGCAACATGAAGTCCCTCAGGCATCGGATTGTCCGCGTTTTGGGCACGCATCATGAAGATGAACTGATCATCCGCCATGGTATAGGAGCCGGAGTGATCCTCTACGGTCTTGTTACCGCCGAGAATCTCGCTGACATCGTCACCGTACACGACCGGCGTAGGCGTGTACTTGTTCTCGAATGTCATCTTCTCGTACTTGGGCGTCGCAACAAGCTGTCCCTCGCCGTTGTCCTCGACCGTGACGGTGATGACGCCAGTGTGGCGATCATAGGTCATGCCGTTGGTGTCATCCTGAGGCAACGCCTTACTGTTGTGCTGAGTCTCGGTCACGTTGAACGTGTACGTACCAGCCTTGGTGAAGGTGTAGCTTCCCGGGAACCAGAACGGCACGGTCTTGTCACCGTTCTCCGTTGCCGTAGCAGTGTTCTCACCAACAGCAACAGGCTCGGAGGAGTCGTCGGCCTTGTAGGTAACGCTGCTCCAATCAACGCCTTCCTGCTCAACAGGATTCATGGTGAAGCCGAAGCTCTCGCCATCGAGCCAGTCGCGGCCCGTTACGGTCTTGCTGCCGTTGAAGGTGGTCGAGCTGCCAGTCAGCGTCGAGGAACCAGCCTCATACTTGTTGGTAAAGGCGGCGGCGTTGTCAACGTCCTGGTCGGCGGTGGTGGTAGCGGAGGCGTTGTCGTAACTCACCTCAGCGTCGAGCTGGCCGTCGTTGCCTTCGTCGGTCACGGTAACCGTAACGGTAGCCGTGTGCTCGTCGTAGGTCCAGCCCTTGCGGTCGGTGCCATCGTTGAAGTCGGCTGCGCCGACCTCGGTGACGTTGAACGTGTACTTGCCAACGGCATTGAACTGGATGCCAGCGAACGCCTTGGTTACAGCCTGCTCCTGCGTCACGCCGGAGATGGTCAACTCAGGCGAGAAGCCCTCGGTCGCCTTCACGCGGTCCCGCCACCACTGCTCGGTGTGAGTGTCATCGACGACGGGTTCGATCTTAAACGTGAACTCCGCATCGGAGTCAGCGCCGGTCACGGACTTCTGGACCGTAATCTTCTGCTGAGCACCATCGCCACCCACGATCACCGGGTCAGCCTTGTAGCTGTTGGTGATGAGAGTCGGATCTTCCGGAGTCACGCTCTTTATGTGCAGCGCGCCGTCGTACTCGTTGTTCGCGTTGAGGTCGCTGACGACAACCGTCACGGTGTGTACGTCGGTACCGAACGTCCAGCCGTCATCATCACCGGGCTGATCCTCCTGCACCGTGAAGGTGTAGGTGCCGGGCTTGCTGAAGGTCAGCTTGCCGAAGGAGACGGTCTGCGTATCGTCGTCCGTGTTGTCGGTAGCGTCCTGGTTGATGACACCATTCGTGCTAACGGTCAGCTTGCCATCAGTCAGGCCTCCGATATTGGCAACCGAGCCATCAGGAGTCTCCTGCGCGGTCAGCGTAAAGGTATAGTCCGCGGCAGACGGAGCACCCGTAACCTTCTTGGTCACCTTGAGCGCAGTGTCACCGTCCAGGCTTGCCTCAGTCGGCTTATACGTGTTGGTGAAGCCGAAGGTCGGAACCTGGCCCTGAGCTGTGGACGAGTTGAGCTTATCAACAACGATCTCGTTGGCCTCAGTGCCGTCCGCGTTCTTGATCTTGGTGACGGTCGTCTCGGTGTACATGTTGCCGTCATGATTGTCGTGCACCGTGATGTCCACGCGATACTGGCTCTGGTCGTACTCGACGCCCGGAAGACGATTCTCGTCAGTCGGGTCGGCCTCGTCAACCGTGAAGGTGAAGGTCTTCTCTGCATCCTGCTCGTCGAACGTCAGGTTCTGCAGCTGCTTCATGGTCACGGTGCCGTTCGCAGCCGCCGCCGTGTTCTCGAACATTTCGGTGATCTCGCCGTCCGGACCGGTACCCGTCAACGTGAAGTTGTAGTCACCGGCATCCATCGTGCGGTCGACCATCGTCTTGGTCACAGCAATGCCGCCTGCGCCCCCAGCGCCGTAGTTCATGTTCGCCTTGTAGACGTTGGTGAACTGGGCATGGTCGGTCACGTTGGAGTGCTTGTCGTTGCTGTAGCTCACGGAAGCCAGCAGCTTGCCGTGGTCAGCAGGATCGTCGCTGTCGTTGCCGTCCGTGACCGTAACCGTCACCGTGGCGATGTTCGTGTCGAACGTCATGCCGTCAGCGTTGCGGGTCTCGGTGCCCTTGTCGTCGGCGACCTCGTTCACCTGGAAGGTGTACGTGCCAACCTTGGTGAAGGTCATGTCGGCGAACGCGAAGTCCATCGCGTTCTGATCGGTGACCGTCACCGTCTCAGGGGCCGTAAGCACCGTCTTGGCGTTGTCGTTGAGCGCGCTCAGCTGGAAGTAGAAGGTCTCGCCTTCCTTCATCTGGCGGCCCTCGAGGGTCTTGGTGCCGTGGATGGCATCATCGTCCTTGAGCTCGGCAGCGGTCGGCTCGTACTTATTCGTGAACGTGATGCCAGACGGCTGAAGGCTAGGCTCGGCCACAATCACGATCTTCGGCTCCGTGGAATCCGGGTCCTGCTCTTCGGTAACGCCGATCTTGACCACATACGAGGTGTTCTCGTCGTAGATCATGCCCGGTTCGGCGGCACCCTGATACTGACGCGGCAGCTCGGTGATGCGGTATTCGAAGGTCTTGCCCACATCGTTGCCATCAAAGTAGATGGTCGGGAATTGGAACACGTCGCCGACGTTGCCCGTCTCCAGCGTCGTGCCCGTCATACCCGCAGGCTTGGGCATGGCATCGCTGTCCGCCGCAATGGTGTAATCATCAGGCTGCGCTTCGCCTGTAACCGTTCCGGTCTCGTATCCGCCGAGCGCCTCGAGCTGAAAGGAGAACTTTCCGGCATCAATCGGGTTGCTGCCGGTCTCATTCTCATAGACCTTGGTGCCTTGGAGCGTCTCGCTCGCCTGTCCCACTACATAGCGATTCTCGAATGCCATGGTGTCGCCCTGGACCTCGCCGGAGCCCTGTCCACCGTCATCGTTGATCATCTGCTCGATGAGGACCGAGGTCACTTCGAGCTGGCCCTGCCCCGCATCGGCGACGTCAACTGTCACGCGGTAGATGGCACCGGAGTAATCGATGCCTGCGATGGGCGTGATGCCATGATCGGCGTCGGAAAGCTCCTCTACGCGGAAACGATACTGGCCCGATTCGTTGAAGGTGATATCACCGAAGCTTGCGGTCTGCTGATCGGTCTGCTGGGTGATCTCGACCTTGGTGGGATCCTCCATCTGGACCGTCGGCGCACCATTGTTGATCTGGGTGATTTGGAACGAGAACTCGTCGCTCGCGCGCCAATCGCGTCCGGTGAGGTTCTTCTTAACCTTCAGATCGGTCTTGGTGCTCAACTTGACAGGCTCGTCGGCCTTGTAGTTGTTCTGGAAGGAGACGGACTGCTGCGAACCGCCGGCGATGGTGCCTTTGGCGATGCCATCGGTCGTGTCGTTGGTCGGATCGGCGGTCACGGTGTCCGTGGTGGTGAAGCCGTTCTTGTTGGCGTTGGTCTCCGTCACCGTGAAGGTGGTACCGGTAGGCAGGCCCTTAATCACGGCGCGCTGGCCGTCCTTGAGGGTGATGGTGCCGCCGTCTGCAACCGTACCGTTATGTACCGGATCCTCACCGGACTCGTACACGTCGTAGGTGAAGTTTCCGTTCAACGTCTCGTCACCGTTGAAGTTGACGGTGAACTCAAAGCTGTTCTGATTCTGCTTGGTGTCATCGGAGGCGTTGCCCCAGTCGACACTCTTCTTGATCTCCAGCTCGCCGGGCAGATCGTAGGTGATCTTACCGTTGTTGCCCAGACGCTGGGTGACGCCAGTGCCTTCCCAGCTCGGGGTCAACACGGTCGTTGCAGTACCAGTTTTGTTCTCGGTCTTGTTCGCGTTCAGCGTAGCCGGGCGGTCAAGACGCTGAGTGCCGGCAGGGATGTAGTAATTACCCTGACCGTTGGTCGTCATCTTGCCCCAGTCCTGGTCGCCACGGTTAATCGCGATGCCGTGCGGCACTTCCTGAGCGCTGTCGCCAGAAGTGATCTGCCAATAGGGCTCGGAGTAATACAGGGTGTTATAGCCATTGATATTCTCCGTCGTCGCACGCTGCGTGCAATTCTGGTCGACATACAGGTTCGTGTTCTGCGTGTAGTAGTAGAACTTGTTGCCGTCGCTCGGAGTAAAAGTGGCCGTCGTGTCGCCAGAACCGCTGTTGTAAAGGTTCGAGTAGAACGCGACCTTGCCGTCGTCAGTCTTGTTGGTGCTGACGATAGCGTCATACGTATCGCCGGAACCCTGTTCGATGGCCTCCTTCGCGTCAGCCTTCACGCTCACGCCATAGAAGAGACGAATCGGATAAGCATCCGTCACCGACATGGTCTTCGTGTCGGTGTCGACGTCATAGTTGCGCATCGGCAGGAGCGAGGCAGGAATCTGCACCGTCACCACGTCGCCCGTGGCGAGATCGTTGCTACGGGCAACCGTTACCGTAAGGTCGGCGAGATTCGCCTCTTTGTATACGGCATTGCCCGAAACCGTGCCAGAGAAGTGATAGGTGTCGACGTTGCCCGCGGTGGTCTTATTGGTGCTGGTGAATTTCTGATCACCATACACCACAGTCATGCTGTCGCCAGATACCGTCATGTAGGAGCCAAGGGTATCCGTGAACGTCAGCGTACCGGGGTTGACCGCACCTTCGTGCGTCACTTCCTCGATTGGCGAACCGGAACCAGCGTTCTCGGTGGTCTCATTAAAAATGTCGTTAAAAACCTCATTCAAAGAGCCCGCATTGTCGGCACTCTTATAGAAATCCGGGTCGCCCGAAGCGCGCCGTCCAAGATTATTCCAAGCGGTTGGGTTGGGATAATTGCTCGAAACGGCATTCATAAAGACGTTAGCGCGATCAGTATCATTAGGGTTCCTCCCCAGTTCCGTCTGACTCGGATCGGCACCATCGAAGATGCCGATGGAATACACGCTACCGCCACGGTCCTTTACCTGGTTCGACTGAGTCACCGCGGTATTGGCAACGTTCGTGGAGAAGGTGTTGCCAGTTGTCGGGACACCGTCGGTGAAGAAGATGACGACCTGCTTCGTATCTTCACGGTTGGAGTTGGTGCGAAGCTCGTTGTTGGCATTCGTCATACCAGAGCCGGCGTTAGTGGCACCGTTTGCCTCAAGACTATTGACCGTGTTCTTAAGAGTATTGACATTGGCACCCTCACACACGGTAAGGTGATTTTTGATTGATGAGTTGCTGTTGAACACAACGATGGAGATGCGAATCTTGTCGTTTTCGTCAGCGATCTGGGCATTCATGGCAGCCGCTTGGTCGATGAAATTATTGACCGCATACTGCAGCGCACCGCGACGCTCGCTCAGATCATATTCGGTACGCGTATAGAACTGTGTCGTCTCGGGGTCGACCGTCTGTCCATTTACCGTCCAGCGGATATGCTCTTCATATGAACCCTGCCAACCGCCGTGCGTTTCCGTAACCTCAGTGACCCGATCATACCCGCCGCGATCATTCTGCACATAGTACTCACCGCCGCGAGTGTCCTGGACATAGCTCGTGCTACCCCACCACCCAGACTCGGTGTGACCGTGTGACTCCACAACCTGATCAGCAGAAACTGCTGTATAGACAATCTGATTTGGCGTGTCGGAGTCAATGCTATACGCCATTGAACCCGAATCATCGAGCACCAGAACGATGTCGAGCGGCTGGCTTGTTGTCGTCGTAGTCTTCAGGTTGGAAGTGGAGGAGAGCGCGGAAAGGCCGACGAGGAAATCGGAGTCACCCTTGCTGACGGTCTGGCCGCCGATGGAGCCGCTGAACGTATAATTGTCGTCGAACACGCTCTTGTCGGTCCAGATGCGGCCGATGTTCTGGGTGTCCGTCGAGCTTGCCGCGATATTTGACCACGCATTCGTGGTATCCGGATCGACCACCGTGGTACCGTCGGCCTGCGCGGCCGGCGCCGGCACGAACATCACGGTCACGGCGGCAATCATCGCGACGACGATCGCAACCGCCCACGCCGTTGTGGAGCGGCTTGCGCTGATCGCACGCGCATGATGCGGGTTCCGACCGGAGCGGGCTAGATTCTTATCCCCCCCCCCGCGACGGATATTCATTGCGTTACGCACACGTTCCCCCAAGTTCCTGAACGTCTCGCGTCCTACCATATCAATCTCCTCTATCTCCGTATCAGGTACGGTTCGGTCCATGTAGATAGACGGTAACCAGTATATTGACGGGTTTTCCGCGATTATCGGATACCCTCCTGCAATGCCCTCGATATGGCCCCTTATGGCATAGGGGGGGGGTAAGCAAAAGGGGCGTGTCAGCCTACAGGAACATGATCATATACAACGGCAGCACGTCAACCCGTTCGCCGGCCTAGCTCAGATTACTCGGAGGCAGCCTGGCTGGGACTACGCAATGCAAGAAAGTCCCGGGACTTTCTTGCACGACCTTCGATCTCCTGTTCAGCTGCCGGTGAGATACGTCTCGTTGCCGCGGGTGAAATCCAGCACGGCGCCGGACAGCTCCACCTCGCCCATCAGCTCCGGATCCTCAGCCAACAGCGCCTCGGCGCGCTCCCGCGCATCCACGATCAGTTCCGCATCCTTGACCACGCGCAGCAGCTTCAGGCTCGACTTGCCGCCCGACTGCGCATCGCCCAGCACATCGCCCGCGCCGCGCAATCGCAGATCCTCCTCGGCAATCGTCGAGCCGTCGGTCGTATCGCGGATCACCGCCAGACGCTGCTCCCCCAGGCTCCCCGGCTCCGCCTGCGAAACCAGGAACGCCCAGCTCGACGTGCCGCCGCGCCCCACACGGCCGCGCAGCTGATGCAACTGCGACAGTCCGAACCGGTCCGCGTCGAACACCACGATGCAACTGGCCTGTGGCACGTCCACACCCACCTCGATCACGGTCGTCGCCACCAGAATCGGCGTCTCGCCGCTCGCGAACCCGGCCATCACCTGTTGCTTGGTCGCATCGTCGTCACGACCGGTCAACGTGGCAAACCGCACGCCCTGGAACTGCGGCAACTTCGCCAGCCGATCCGCGATCTGGACCACCGTATGCAACGGGCGCGGCGACAGGACCGCACCGTTCCGAGCCGATTGCGCGGACTCCGTCGCCATCGCTTCGTCCAGCACATCGCCTTCGCCGGCCTCATCCGCGTCATCGATGCGGGCGCAGACCACATACGCGCGCTCCCCCGCATCGATGCGCCGGCGGATATGCGCGAACATCGACCCCATCAAAGGCCCGTCCGCCTCCGGGACCACGAACGTGCGAATCGGCTTGCGGCCGCCGGGCAGCTCGGTCAGCCACGAGATATCCAGGTCGCCGAACCAGGTCATGGCGGCGGTGCGCGGAATCGGGGTGGCGGTCATGATCAGAAGGTGCGGCGCCTTGCCAGACAACGCCTTGCCGCGCAGGCTCTCGCGCTGCTCCACGCCGAAGCGATGCTGCTCGTCGATCACGGCGAGC
>NZ_DGVO01000028.1:0-45411 GCF_002394995.1 Bifidobacterium sp. UBA4282 | reverse complement strand
GCGCCCGACGACGGGCGGCGAGCTTCATACCGCCGGTCAGGAGGATCACCGGCGGAGCGGATAGCGGATGGCCGTCGGAATCCGAAACGACTTGTTCCGTCATCCGGTCGACCATTGCAGTAATCGTCTGGTGATGTTGTTCGGCGAGTACCTGCGTGGGGGCCACGAGCACGGCCTGGTGCCCGGACCCGACCGCCTGCAGCATGGCGGCGAGCGCCACCACCGTTTTGCCGGAGCCGACCTCGCCTTGCAGGAGACGCTGCATCGGATGGTCGCGGGACATGTCGGCAGCGATTGAGTCGATGACCTCACGCTGGCCGTCGGTCAGGTCGAACGGGAGGGAGTCGATCATGGCATCCCGCAGGGCGGTGTCGGGGCAGGGCTCGGCGGAGGCATGGCCGGCATGGGCGCGGGCTTGCAGCAGCGCGGTCTGGCAGACGAACGCCTCCTCATAGCGCAGGGTGGCGATGGCGCGGTGGAACTCCTTGGTGGAGACCGGGTCGTGAATGTTCAGGAACGCTTCGGCACGATGCATGAGGTTCTTGTCCGCGCGGATGCGTTCGGGCAGGATGTCGGGGATGGCGCGGGCCAATCCGGACATCAAGCAGGCGCGCGAGTCCTCTTCTTCCTTTTCCTCCGATACGGCGGAATCCTCTGATTCGGCCAGGAGCCGCAGCATGTCGAGGATCGAGTCATGGATGTGGTCGCTGGAGATGCGGGAGCTGGCGTGGTAGACCGGTCGGGGCCGGCAGACACGGGCCAGGCCCTCCTCGGGCGATTCCACGTCGGGTCTCGGGGAAGTCGGTGCGCCCAAACTCACGTTATGCACATCAAGGGGTTGATTTTCCTCACGTACAAATTTGTACCTCGAAGTAGGGTGCATCCCCACCGTCAGCACCTCGGGGTGGGTGAACTGCAATTGGTCGTTGAACACGCCCGGAGTGCCCGCAACAACCACACACGTCCCTTGGCGCAGTCGCCCGCTCATCCAGTCGAGATACTGCTTCTTGTGGGAGAAGAACACCAGACGGGCTATCGCGCCAGGCTGGCGACGCGAGGCGGCGAACGCCGAATCGTCGACCACAACCTCCAAACGGCCGTTGCCGCGCGCCCCCGAAGACGCCACACGCACGGCGCGCACCTCGGCGGTGAACGCCATCAGCTCGCCGATCCTGGCCTCGCGGATCGAACGCAGCGGAACCGGGTCGGTGACACGGAACGGATAGTAGGTCAGCGCATCGCCCACGGTCAGCACGCCGAGCGACTTGAGCGCGCCCACACGTCGCTTGTTCGTCATCACCGACGAGACCGGGGTGCCCACTGTAACGCTCATAGCCACCTATTCTCCCCGTTCACGCCGACAGTTATAACGAAGCCCCGGGGCGCTCTGGGCGACTCCGGGGCTTCTGAAGCGTTAGCGCGTGATTCACGCGGCGACGCGAGCGACCTTACCGGCCTTCAGGCACTTGGCGCACACGCGGACGCGGACGTTCTCGCCGTCGACCGTGGTGCGAACCGGCTGCAGGTTCGGACGGAAGGTGCGCTTATTGCGGATATGCGAATGCGACACGGTGTAACCGGTCTGCGGTCCCTTGCCGCACACTGCGCAACGAGCTGCCATAATGGACTCCCTTATTACTTGCTTGCAAGTCTTTGCTCTGGCACGTCTGCCAGAACACAACTTCACAAATATATCCCCTATATCCGACAAACCGCAAACGCAGCGTGTATCATACCCTCGCACACCGCAACCGTCTCACGTTTCGGGCCTCCCATCGCGGCGGCATCCCGCCAACCCCAAGCACCTCGATCCGCTCGCGGTCGGCGCCGAATCCCGACGAAAATCCATAAAACATGCGTTACGACACCGTCCTGCCCGTTTTCCCCGGCCGCTCAGCCGTTCGCGAATCAACCCGGAGGATGAGTGCGGTCCTGCCCCGACACGCTAATATCAAGGAAAGGGACCGTTTTCAGGCAATATTCATGCAGCTGCGATACAACTTTGTCATTGCAGCGCAAAGGGGCACCCGGGGTAAGGAGGCAACGATGTTCGACATTCGCACGGCATGGCGGCGGCTGACCGCGAAAATCTCCGGCAGCACCGATCAGGAAATCATCGATACCACCGAGGCGGGGGACGGCTCCGGCACCGCGGCACCTACATCCGTAACGCCGCCGACGACGACACTCGCGGCGACCGACGTAGACGACTCACCGGCCCCCGTGCCATCCGCACCGACGCTGTCTGAGGAAACCGTCGCAGATGACGCTTCGGCCACCCGACCCGCACGCGTCATCTCGCTCGGCGAGGTGTGGGTGGACATCATGATGGATGTCGATTCGCTCCCCAAGGCAGGCGGATTCGCGGCCTCACGCAGCACCATTCCCACCATCGACGGCTCATACCGCGCGCTACTCGCCTCACGGCTGATGGGAACCCCGACCGCCCATGCGGGCATCATCGGCGCGGGCCCATGGGCCTCGATGATTCGTCACGCCTTCTACGAGCACGACATCGCGCATATCGGTCCCGACCGGCTGGACGCCGACACCGGGTTCCGACTGGTGCTCAACGACACCAACGGCGGCAAGACGTTCATCGCCACCTATGGCGCGGAGGCGCAGGGCGACGTGGACACGTTCGACGGCATCGACCCGCAGCCGGGCGACGTGGTGTCGATCAGCAGCAACTCGCTGATGGACGCGACCGCGGCGGGCGTTGACGCGTTCATCCGGCAGGCCGGCAGCGACCCGGATGCCCGCCCGTATCAGATCGTACTCAGCCCGACCAGTTCCCTGGAACGGGTCAACGACAGGCTGCTTGAGGATTTGGTGCTGGCGCGCCCGATCTGGACCTGCAACCGTCAGGCCGCAGTCAAGCTGGCCGACCGATTGGGGGCGCCGCTCGACGAAGTGCCGGTGACCGTAGGAGGCACGTTCGACAATGAGATGAAGGCGTTGTGCGACAATCTGGGCACCACGTTGCGCGCCCCGCTGCTCATCCGCGCGGGCGCCCGCGGCGCTTGGGTGCGGCTGCCCGGCGGCGAAGTGACGCATGTGGACGGGTTCCCGACCAAGGCCGTGCACAAGCGGTCGGCCGGCACCGTGCACACCGGCGCACTGTGCGCGATGCTTGCGGTCGGCAAGTCGCTGGTGGATGCGACTCGGGTCGCCAATGCGGCGGCGTCGCTGTCGATCGAGCACAGCGAGAACGGTATCCCGGTCCCGCCTGCGCGTGACGAAGTGCTGGCGCTCGTCGAACGCGGCGCGGCCTCGGAACATTGATTGGCGGAGCCGGCTTGGCTGACGTATAAGCCGTCAGCGGTCACGGTCGTGGGATGACCGGAATATCTGGATGATGCAGGTGGCCACGCCGCACAGGATGCCACCGATCGGCCAGGCCAGCCAGAACAGGCCGTTGCCGGACAACCACCGTTCATGGCCACCACCGTCGATCGGTCCGCCGGTGAACAGCATCCAGAGTCCGACAACCGTGGCGATCAGCATGATGATGCCGCACACCAGTCCGGTCAGCTTGTCGTAGAAATCGCCGCCCTGCGCCTCGCGTTCACGTTCCCTGCGATCGGATTCGGCCTCGTGGTTATAGGCGTCGATGTTCATCATGCCGTAGCAGATGCCGAAGTAGATGAAACAGAACACACCCGCGGCCACGCACAGCAGCATCACGCTTACTGGCCAGCCCTCCTCGATGCCCAGGGTCTCCTCGCCGTAGACGGTGACGGCCACGCCGAGCAGGATCAGCCCGATGCCGCCCACCACGCCGACGGCCAATTCCTTGGCGCGGCGGGACCGGTCATCATCGGTGTAGAAGTCCTCGATGAACGGGTGCCTGCGCACGAACTCCGAATGCGTCAGGCACGGATCGAGGAGCGCGAACATCGCCGAGCACCAAATCGTCAAGTGTGCAACCGAACAGGTCGCAGATCATCAGCAAACTGAATCAAGCCGTCTGTTGCCTCCATCCTGCCCGAGGACCTCGGTTGCCTGCCACCAGCTTTCGGTTGCACCGCCAAAACGCAACCAAAGTCCTCGCAACCTGAGGTTGCACCCGCGGAATTTCAAGGATTCCGCGAACGACGGCACCGGCGTGGCAGGTCAGCTCCGATCGGCCACGCCGTCACGGAGGCTCGCAGCCATGGAGTCATACATGTCGCTATTGCGCATGTGGCGGCTCATCAGCCACACCGCATCGTGCGCGGCCATCGGCACGCCGGCATCCGTAAGCCCGACCGCGGCAGCGGCCATCGCATCCAACGCGGCTTCGGTCGGCGAAACCGGAATGTTGGCGGCGTGCAGCACCTGTTCCGCCTCGGCCAGTGCCATCGGCGGCCGCGTGTCGTCGATCTGCTGCCGCAGCTCCGCCAACTCGCCGCGTGCGGTCTCCGCCAATGCGGTGTTCGGCTCGCGCAGCACCATCGTGTAGCAGGCCACCGCCTCGTTCGTCCGACCGATGCGCCACAGCGCGTACGCCAGCCGATAGTACATATACAGGAAGTCACCCGGCAGCAACGCCACCCGAAGCCCCTGGGTCAACGTCTCCGCGGCCTGCGCGTATTGCTCCTGTTCGGCATGGCACACCGCCACCTCGATATACGCCCTGGCGGTGGTCGGCGCAAGCGACAGGCATTGCAACGCCTCGGCCAATCCACGGTCTGTGTCACCCTCCTGCCGCGCGAACCTCGAAAGCCACAGGTGCGCCCCGTACGCCGCATCAGGCGCCTTCCAATACCGGGTGTCCGCAGACCGCAACGGTTCCGCGTCCGGCAGGACCGACCCTGTGCCCATCCCCGAGTCCAGCGACACGATGAGCCGGGCCATCGGATACGCGCAGTACAACGGCAGCCGCCCCTGTTCGTCCAAACCGATCTCTCCGATTCGGCTCAGCACCGCCTCCAGCTGCACCGAGGCGATCAGCGGCGATTCCTCGTTCTCTTCCAGGATCGCCCGCACCTCGTCGTCGCCGACGACCGCGCCATCGTGCATGACATCCAGCTCCGCCACCGTGTCGGCACGGAGCAACCCGCGCAGCGGTTCAGGCAACGGCCGCCGATCGCGCCACACCTCTTGGCGCTTCGCGGCCAATGAGGCGTGCACCGGCAGCGGCGTGATCTCGCACAATCCGCGGTCGCCCGCAAACCGCACCGCATGACGGACGGGCTTCAACACATTCAACACGGCCAGCGGATCATCGTCGAACATCGGATTATCAAGCCTGCCATCCTTGAGCGGCGGCAACGCCTCCATCAGGAACGGCGTGCGATCAAACCCCAACGACAGCAGCGGACGGCCCGCAAGGCCGTCCTCATGCGCGGTCACATCCACCGCCATCACCCGCACGCTGGAGACAAACGCAACCTGCGCCATCAGACCGACCAATCGTATGGCATAGGCCGCCGCGCAGGCCGGACGTCCGGCGCGGGCGTCGTACCAGCCTCGCTCCCCCATGCGGGAAGCGGGGAAGGCGTCTGCCGAGGGCACGGTGAACCGCACCGCCATCACCCCGGCGTCAAGATCCATGTCGAACCGGTATTCCAGCCGGAACGGCAGCTTCAACCGTTCGCAGGTGTCAACGAATCGTGTGGACACGTCCCAGATGCCGCCGCGAGCGCCCTCCGCGCCCCGAATGGTGCGGTACGGGTTGTCGGCGCGCTCGCGCTGCGCCACCGCCCCCGCATTGCGCGAAATCTCGCGCAGCGCCCCCTGGGCGGCCTGCGCGCAGAACCGTTCGTCGAACGCGTGGAGCATGCCGGTGCCGCCATCGGCCGCGCCCGCCGCCCACTCCACGAACCACAGGCGGTTCAGCGCCGCCTCAACGGCGAGCAGCGTGGCCCGCTGCTCCGGGGACACGTCGTCGTCGAACCGCAGCCAGAACAGCGATGTGGAGCCCAGACGGACCAACGTCACGTTGTGTTCCGCGGCGATGGCACGCACATCGGCCGCCCCCGCCTCCACCAGTTGGCGGGCGGCGAAGCGCTCGAACCCGCTCGCCTGCCCCTGCTGGGTGGTGCCGCGCCAGATCAACGCGTCGAGTGCATCGGGCAGCGGACCGTCCAGCAGGTCGAGGATGACCTCCCCGATGCGGCCGCCGCCCGTGCCGGCCGCAACGCCCTGCGTCTGCGGAATGTGGACGAAGGTGAGCCAGCTGACCGCCAGGAAGTACCGCAGCTCCCAGCTGCGGGTGAGGAAGAACCGCCCGGGATCGCGCGTGGGGTTGAGAAAGCCGTATTTCCCATCCCATGTCGTTTGATATTCGCCGACGATCACCGGCCGGCCGCCACCGTCCGGAGCCGGGACGCGGATGGCTCCCTGTCCCTTCCGATCCCGCCATTGGGCGAGTTCCAGCGACGGGCTCATGCCGGCAAGACCGCTCAGCGGCCGGTCGCACGAGTAGACCTTGCCGTCGGCGGCCAGCCAGGCGAGCAGCCGCGCGCGACGTCCGGACAGCAGCTCGGCCACATAGCCGAAGCCGTGCTCGGGATCGCGGCAGGCATCCCACACCACGCCATAGGTCACGCCTTCGGACTGTCCGGGGATGGCGGCTAACTTGCTCGTTTTGGAGAATAACGGCAGTTTGATGACGGCGGGATCCTGGTCCATAACGACCTCCTTGTCCTCGTATGCTGTTCCATCCTAGCCGGTTCCGGCCCACTTGGCGGGCGTCCGCCCAACCCGTCCGGTTCCGGCCCGCCCGGCCGGCGGCGGCGCGGAAATTCATCCGCCGTTCATGTTTGAGCATGCGCGACGGCGACACACCATTTAGGATGAACAGTGATAAAGGAGCGTTATGGAACAACACACTCGGAACGCCGGCAACCTGGCCGGCGCCTTCAAGGGGCAGGATGCCCCCGAAGCGCTTTCGACCGGGGAGTTTCCGGTGCAGCCGGCGGGCAAGCTCACGCCGCGCGAGAAGCGGTGGATTGTGTACGACGTCGGCAATTCCGCGTTCGTGCTGCTGTCGACCGCGGTGGTGCCGATCTGCGCGAACTCGCTGCTGGAGGCCGCGGGGCAGGACAACATCGTGTCCACGTGGGGGTACGCGCAGACCGTGGCCTCGCTGGTGATCGCGCTGCTGATGCCGATCCTGGGGTCGATCGCCGATGTGCAGGGCATGAAGATCAGGTTCTTCCTCGGTTTCTTCCTGACCGGCGTGGTGATGTGCCTGGGCATGTCGCTGCCGCTGGGGTGGCTGGCGTTCCTGATCGTGTACGTGCTGGCCACCATCGGATTGAACGGTTCGCTGACGTTCTACGATTCGATGCTGATCGACACCACGTCGAACGAGCGGATGGACAAGGTGTCCTCGCACGGCTATGCGTGGGGCTACGTGGGGTCCACGGTCCCGTTCATCGTGTGCATCGCGGTGATCTTCGGCGGCCCGGCGCTGCTGGGTCTGGACACGGCCGCCTGCACGCGCATCTCGTTCCTCATCACCGCCGTATGGTGGGTGGCGTTCACCGTGCCGTTGCTGCGCAGCTATCGGCAGGTCCACTACCGCACGACCGCCGACCATACGGCCGAGGCGGTGCGCGGCACGTTCCGGGAGTTGGCTGCCACGTTCCGCAGGATCGCGCGCGACAAGTCGCTGCTGCTGTTCATGATCGCGTTCTTCTTCTACATCGACGCGGTGAACACCGTCATCTCCATGTCCACCTCGTACGGCACGCAATTGGGCATCGATTCCACACAGCTGGTCATCGCGCTGTTGGTCACGCAGTTCGTGGCGTTCCCCTGCGCGATCCTGTACGGACGTCTGGCCGGACGGTTCGGCGCCAAGCGGATGATCGTGATCGCGGTGATCGCCTATCTGGGTATTGTGATGTTCGCCGCATTCTTCCTCAAAACAGCCGTGGAGTTCTGGATCCTGGCGATTCTGGTGGGCATGTTCCAGGGCGGCATCCAGGCGCTCTCACGTTCGTACTACGGCAAGATCATTCCGAAGGACCACGCCAACGAGTACTACGGCTTCTACGACATCTTCGGCAAGACCGCCTCGGTGCTGGGCACGTTCCTGGTGGCCACGACCACGGCGGTGACGGGCAATGCGTCTTTCGGCGTGCTGTCGATTGCGGTGCTGCTGGTGGCGGCCTTGGTGCTGCTGATTGTGCAGAAGGATCCGACGGCTTAGGAGCAGTGGTGCGCCCTACTTCAAGTTAGATGATTTGACTTCGCGGAAACAGCCTAGTTAGATCATCAAACTTGAGGTAGTGCGCACCGGCTCTGAGCGTAATCCCCCCATTGATATGGCGTTTTCCGCGTTTTCGCGCCATGATTGTTCCAAACCAACCAGCAGGAGATCGTCATGACCGAAGATTCCAAGACCACGCTCGCCCACGCCTACCGCATCGAACACGATTCGCTGGGCGAACTGCCCGTACCGGCCGACGCCTACTGGGGCATCAACACGCAACGCGCCATCGGCAACTTCCCGGTGTCCGGCATCACCGACTCCCAGCACCCGAACCTGATCCGCGCCTATGCCACCGTCAAGCGCGCCTGCGCCGAAGCCAACGACGAGCTCGGTCTGCTCGACCACGACCGTGCACGATTCATCGAAGCCGCCTGTCTGGAGGTGGAATCAGGCAAACTCGCCGACCAGTTCCCCGTCGACGTCCTGCAGGGCGGCGCCGGCACCTCCACCAACATGAACGTCAACGAGGTCATCGCCAACCGCGCGCTCGAACTGGCCGGCCGGCCGCGCGGCGACTACGCGTTCATCCACCCCAATGACCACGTCAACCACTCGCAGTCCACCAACGACACGTATCCCGCGGCCTGCAAGCTGGCGATCATCGACGCGCTCGGCCCGCTGACCGAGCAGTGCCGCAACCTGGCCCGCGCCTTCCACGACCTGGCCGACAAGCACATCCACGACGTCACCATCGGCCGCACCCAGTTGCAGGATGCGGTGCCGATGACCTTCGGCCAGGAGTTCCACACCTTCGCCACGTTCCTCAAGATGGACGTGGCCGCGCTCGAGGCCCTGGTTCCGCAGCTCGCCGTGCTCAACCTGGGGGCCACCGCCATCGGCACCGGCATCTGCGCCGACCTGCGGTTCCGCGAGGCCGCGATCGACCATCTGGCCCGCATCACCGGCCTGCCGGTGACCGCCGCCCCCGACCCGCTGGCCGCCGTAACCGACATGAGCGCGTACATCGCCGCGTCGGCCGCGTTGAAGAACTTGGCGATCCACCTGAAGAAGGCCGCCGACGACCTGCGTCTGCTCAACTCCGGCCCGCGCTCCGGCTTCGGCGATCTGCGTGTGCCGCCGCGGCAGGCCGGTTCGAGCATCATGCCCGCCAAGGTGAACCCGGTGATTCCCGAATGCGTGGACCAATGCTGCTTCGTGATCTTCGGCATGGATGTGACCGTGAACTGGGCGGCCGCCGAGGGCCAGTTGCAGCTCAACGCGTTCGACCCGGTGATGACGCACGAGATCCTGACCGGCATGGAGCTGATGGACAACGCAATGCGCATCTTCCGCGAGAACTGCGTGGAGGGCATCGAGGTGAACCTGGAGACCGGACGCCGGTACGCGGAGGGCTCGCCGTCCATCTCGGCGGCGCTGAACGACGCGATCGGCTACGAGCGCGCGTCCGCGATCGCCAAGGAGGCCGTGGCGACGGGCCGCACGGTGCGCGAGGTGGCCGGCGAGCGCACCGACTTGCCGGCGGTCCAGCTGGACGCCCTGCTGGACCCGATCGCCCTTTCCCGCCGCTTGGGCCAAACCTGCCGCGAACGTCGGGATTCCGGACTCTGACACATTCACTCCCATCTCCTGTCCCTCGTCCTTGGGATTCCGCCATTCAGGAGGATGGTTCAGAGTCACAATGCGTCAGAGTCCGTGAAGGTCCGGCGAAGGACTTACGGACGTCCCGGCTAAGATGGTGGGCAGGAAGGAGGCCGCCATGGCAAGCCAGACCTCAAGAGCCACTGGCAACATCATCGACTACGCGCGCACGCGCACGGGGTCGTTCGAAGAACGCCCGTTCAACGACGTGGACGCGCTGGTGCTGGCCTCGCTCGCCTATCAGACGATGCCGGACGTGGTGCCCACGCTGACCGACTGGGAGCACCGGTACGGTACGGCCGCCGACCGCTGGCGAACCCTGATGTCCGACCCGAAGACCGCATTGCGCCATCCGCTGAACTCGCTGCGTGCGCTGCGCCAGCCCGATTTCCCCGCCGCCACGCTGGCCGACGCAGCCGCCGACCTGCACCCGCAGGATTTCGACTACAACGCCGGCTACACCGGATTGGCCGACCCGAAGCTCACCGAGGCCCTGTTCGCCGCAATGGCCCGCAACCCCCGTTTCTCGTCGATTCACGTGGGCGCGGTCGACGAGCGGTTCAGCCGCGAACACCAGACCCAGTTCGCGGCGATGACGTTGCTGCTGCCCGACGGCACGCTGGTGGTGTCGTTCCGCGGCACGGACACCTCGTTCGTCGGCTGGAAGGAGGACTTCAACATGGCCTTCCAGTATCCGGTGCCCGCCCAGCAGCTTGCGGCCGACTACGTGACGCGCGTGGCGCGGCTCTGGCAGGGCGATCTGGTGCTGCTCGGCCATTCCAAGGGCGGGAACCTGGCCGTGTATGCGGCGCTGCAGGCCGGTGACGACGTGCTGCCGCGCATCCGCCGCGTCTATTCGTTGGACGGCCCCGGATTCCCGGCCGACGTGGTGGCGGGCGATCGGTACCGCGCCGTGGCTGACAGAATCGTCAAGATCATTCCGGATTCGTCGATCGTGGGCATGATCCTGGATTCACCGGAGCATTGCGTGGTGGTCAAGTCGAATGAGTACGGCCCGATGCAGCATCTGGCGTTCTCCTGGCAGGTGGATCGCGACCGGTTCGTGACCGTGCCGGAGGTTTCGGCGACGTCACGCGAATTCAAACGTTCGCTGGACCGGATGCTCAATGAGATGACGCCCGAGCAGCTGGAGCGTGCGGTGGACGCGATGTTCAAGGTGCTCGCCGCCAGCGACGAGCACGGTCTGATCGGCCTGATGGAGGCGGGCCCGAAGACGATCCCGGCGATGCTGGGCGCGTTCGCGGGACTGACCGACGAGGAGCGTCAGCACATCCTGGAGGCCGCCGGCATCCTGCTCAGGGCCTCCTTCCCGCTCCCCTGGCAGTCCGCACGCCCCTCCTCCTGACGGGGGTGCAGGCCCGCCCGCGGAAACCTACGCCTCCGGCTTCCCGAACGGCGCGTTGATCACGCGGTCGCGCCAGTAATAGACATCGTCGCGTTCACCGATCTCACGCGCCACATGGCACGGGTTCCCATACGCCACGACGTTCGCCGGAATGTCCTTGGTGACGACCGACCCTGCGCCGATCACGGTGTTCTCGCCGATGGTGACGCCTGGCAGGATCGTCACGTTCGCGCCGATCCACACGCCGCTGCCGATGGTGACGGGCAGTGAGTACTGGGTGACGGTCGGGGCCTTGCGCAGGTCGGGACGGATGGGGTGGCCGGTGGTCACGATCGTCACGTTCGGGCCGATTATCGCGTCGTCGCCGATGGTCACGACGCCGTCGTCGACCAGGGTCAGGTTGAAGTTGGCGTAGAACCGGGCGCCGACGAATGTGTTGCAACCCCAGTTCGCGTGCAGCGGCGGTTCGATGTATGAGCCCTCGCCGATGCCGCCGAGCAGTCGCTGCAGGAGGGTGGCGCGGCGACCGGCCTCCCCCGGCCGGGTGGCGTTGAAGTCATAGAGCAGTTCCAGCTGGGCGCGCTGGGCGTCGAGCATCTCCTCATCGTCGCACAGGTACACGTCGCCGGACTGCATGGTGTCCAGCACTCGCTGCGGTACCGCCATGGCAACCTCCTTGTCAGCAGGATTTCGCCCCATCCTACCGCACGGGGTGGCGTTCCATCCGAGACGGCGGGTTCGCCGTCAGCCGACTCACACCACAGGTCAGGTATCATATAGACGATATGTCTAATTAATTGGGCCAAGGAGATGATGCACATGCCGCGCCCACGTCACGATTCGGAACTGCTGCCAGCCAAGGAACGGATGCGCAACGCGTTCTGGGCGCTGCTGGAGGACCGCGAATACCGCAAGATCACCGTCACGGACATTGTGCACGAGGCGCAGGTGAATCGCAACTCCTTCTACTATCATTACGGCAGCCTCAGCGAGCTGGCCGACGACGCGATCCTGCAGGAGGTGGAGAACACGTCCATCGCCCAGCTGGTCGATGAGACCACCGACGACCACGGCATCCCCTCCATGGCCGACGACGCCGTGCGGGCGCACTGGCACAAGCGGATCAGCACCGCCATCAACTCCTCCGAACACCGCACGAGGCTCAACCACATGGCGCTCCTGGCCGGCCCACACAGTTCTCCCGAACTGATGGAATCATTGCGCGACTTCACGCGTATGACTCTGTTCACGGCGCTGAAGTTGGATGAGAACGACATGACGCTGCGCAGCGACCTGTACATCGACTTCGCCGTCGGCGGGATTCTGGCGATTCTGCGCCGTTGGCCGGAGCTGCGGGAGATGAACGTGGCGCAGACCCTGTACGACGACGACATCGCCACCATGGCCATCGGACTGTACCTGTCGATGTCGGGCGACGAGGTGCGCGACTCGTGGAAGCGCATCTTCCGCCGCCGCGGGGAGGATGGGCCCGCGGACCAGTAGAGGCCGCGCCCCGACGCCCGTCAGGCTTCCTTCCGACGACGGCGGACCACCACGAACAGGATCACGCCCATGGCGGCGGCCACCGTTGCGGCCACGGCCACCGCGATTACCGCGGCACCGGTGTCCGCGGTCTGCCCGCCACCGTGCCCGTAATCGTCATCCACGCCAGGCTGCCCGCCGGGCTGCTCCCCGGAATCCCCGGAATCGTCCGACCCCGGTTCGGAGCCGCCCGCGCCTTGGCGTCCAGCATGGCCAAGCGCGACTCGGAGCCGAGCACGTCCGGCAGGAACTCGTCCTGCAGCAGGCCGACGCGCGCGTCGTCGTTCACGGGCATGTTCGCGTTGCCGGTGACGCCGTCCTCGTTGGAGCCGATGCCGCCCTCGTAGGCGACGAGGTCGGCGGCGTGCGGGGTGAGTGCGGCGCTGTCGCGCAGCCCCGGCGCGGCCATGGCCGACGGCATGCTGCTCGACGCGATAGCCACGCTTGGTGACGGGGAGCGTCCCGTGATCCATTCCGACCGCGGGTGCCATTACCGGTGGCCCGGGTGGATCCGCATCTGCGAGGAGAACGGGCTGATCCGGTCGATGAGCGCCAAGGGATGCTCGCCGGACAACGCCGCCATGGAGGGGTTCTTCGGCAGGCTCAAGAACGAGTTCTTCCACTGCCGCGACTGGCGGGGCGTGGGCTACGAACGGTTCCGCGAACGGCTCGCCGCCTACCTGACCCACTCCAATGAGACACGCATCAAGAAGTCGCTGGGCTGGCAAAGCCCTGTGCAATACAGGAAAAGCCTTGGACTGGCCGCATGACCGTCCAAAAAACATCCGCACCCCCAAACCCCGGACTTGGCGCCACCTTTTCCACAGGACCCATAAGTCAACAGTTAAAAAGGTGACACTAGAACCAGTCCCACCGCTCAGGGGTGGAAGTGGCGGGTACCGAGCAATACGACAGCCCCGACGAGCAACGCCGCGACAACCGCAATCGGCGTTACGACGCTGGCACCGGAGTCCGCTATTGCCTCAGGCGGCTCCGCGGAATCCGCGTCCCCACCGTCCGGCTCCGAAGGATCCGAAGGACCGATCGGGTCGTCGGGCTGGTCTGGTTCCTCCTCGTCGACGCGGCGGTCGGCGACGCGCACGATTACGGACCCGGTGAACAGGTTACTCAGGTCCTGTCCGCCCAGATTCTGCTTGGGGCTGCTGGCCGTGTTGTGTTCCATGCACTGCGTCACCGTCAGACGCGACCATCCCGCATCCGCTCCCAACGTCTGCGGGTATCCCGTCCCGTCCGGAACGTACTGCAGATTGCCGTCGCCCGCGTAGCGCAGATGCGTGGTCTCGCCGGTCGGCCGCCAAGCGGCGGACTCCCCCGAAGCCGTCGCCGAGGTCTGCAGCGCGGCGGTCACGTCGTGCAGCGTCGCGTCGATGTCATCGTCCGCCGCGAACTGCACCATGCTGCGCACCAGGTATCCGACGCCAAGGTCCACGCGCACCCCGTCGTCGGCTACGCCCGCATCGGCGAATACGCCCTGATCGTTCACCACAACCGGCACCGCCCGCGTATTCGCCACGTACCCGTCCGGCGCAACGGTCTCCACAAGCACATAGTCGCCCGGGTCGAGCGTATGGCCGGCGGTCGGGAACGCCAGCCCGCCGTCGTCGCCGGTCGTCGCCTCGTCCACCGGCGAGACGCCAGGCGCCACGCCCAGGGTCACGGTCCCGTTGCCATCGGCCCCGCGCACGGTCCATGCCGCCCCGGTTGTATCAGATGTATCAGAGTCCGCAGCTTCCACCATGTCCGCGCGACGGTAGAGCGCGAACGTAGCACCGGCCAGCGGATTGCCCGCAGTGTCGGTTTTCGCCACCAGGAACCCGTTGCAAATGTTGGCGATGTACAGCCGCACCGAATACGCGTAACTGAACCCCGCATACCCCGCGTCCGGTTCGGTGAGGATGCGGTGAATCGTGCGAGTGGACGCTCCGTCCGCCCCGCCACTGCCGGCTACGTAGTAGTACTGCACTGTGTACTGCGCGCCCGACGTGTCCTCGCCGTTGTTCGCGAGCATACCGTAGTACTGGTTTACGTCGCCGGGCAGGTTGTCGACCTCCACCTGGTAGGCGCCGTTGGTGCCGAGCGCGAACGAGTATGGGGTGGCGCGCACGGCCTGCACGATCGAGGCCAGGCTGCTGTCCGCGCCGACCTGCCAGCCGGCGAGTGCGTCGCCTGAGACGGGCGCCCAGTTGGCCGGGTCGTCGACGGGTGCGCTCATGCTGCGCCGTTTCATGATGACGGCGAACATGCTGCCACCGGACGGGTCGACGACGCTGATGGTGCCGTCGCCGTTGTCGATGCGGATCGGATCGGTGGCGGTGGCGGTGAGTTTGGCCTGCGACCATGCGCCCGTGTCCCATTCGTTGGTGGATAGGAGCACGCCGTTCTCGAATCGCAGGTGCATGTCTCCGGGGTGCCGGTATCCGGCGGGCGCGCCCACCTCCCGCAGCACCATGTAGTCGTATTGCGCGTCTAGCTGTTCGAGGGTGATCGGGAAGCCGCGCTCATTGGTGAACACGAGTTCGCCATTGGGGTCGGTGGCCCCCTCGTACACCGCCTCGCCTATCGGCTGGGATTGGGAGTCGGCGGGGAACAGCTGGAATTGCGCCCCGCCGAGCGCCGCGCCGTTCTGGTCGACCTTGCGGATGCCGCTTTCCGGAATGGAGACGAGGTTGTATTTCAGACTCATGTTCGAGTCGGTGTTGCCGCGTTCCAGATAGTAGAAATCGAGCGTGTGGTAGGTATCGTCGGCGAAGGTGGGGCCGGCGAACTGCGCCGTGTCCGAGCCGGCGGCGGCGAACGCGTCGGCCAGCGTGATCTGCTGGTATGGGGTGTCGACGCCCGCGTCGTACGCGTTGTTGTTGTTCCGGTCCCAGTACACGGTCACCGAGCCGGTGGCGAAGTCAATTTCGAGCGATGAGGCGTTGTGGATGCCGCCGAGGTCGCCGACGAGCACGTCGTCGATGTACACCCACACATCGTCGTCGCCGGAGAAGTTGTAGGTGACGGGCGTGGTCTGCGATTCGTCGACGTGGCCGCCGTACTGTTGGATGAACCGGGTGGCCATGCTCATGCCGAAGTAGTGGTTGATGACGGGACTGACGGAGGTCACGCCGTTGCGTTGCAGCGCGCCGCCGGACACGTTGAATACCTGCGCGCCCGTGTTGAACGGAAAGAACTGGCCGTTGGGCGAGGCACCGCCCGTGTTCACGCCGCCTGCGTTGTACAGGGTGAACGCGTTGGTCGACTCGTTGAATTGAGCGAAGTTCGTCTGGCTGTTATAGGAGTAGTAGCCTTGGTCGTCGACCTGGAGCAGACCGGTGACGCCGGGGAACGCCTGTTTGTTGGGGCCGCCAGTGTTGGCGAACAGGTAGGCGAGCGATTCGCCGCCGAGGTTTGTGGAGAGGGCCGGGTAGCCGTCTGCACCGAGCGTGGAGGCCACGATGGCGGTGCGCGGATGGGCGCTGGCCGTCCATTTGTTGACGTTGTCGAGGTTGGCCTCGTAGGGCGCGGCGGAACGGCTGGTGTTTTTGTTGAAGTCGAGGACGTGGCCCGCGTTGATGCCGAGGTCGGCGATGTTGTCGGGGTCGATGTTGTCGGCTGCGCCACGGTCGGTGAGCCAGTAGTCGAAGAGGTTGATGGTGGTGCCGCGCGGTGTAACGCCATCCACGGTGTAGGGGGCGAGTGGATCGTCGGCTGCGCTCGCCGTGAGGGGCGATGCCGCCAAGGTCACCGCGATGGCGATGATGACGGCAGCCAGATAGCGGATGCGACCGGCTTGCTGCCGGGAGGGGGTGACGTGCATGGGGTTCTTTCCGATAGTTCGAATCGCTGAGTTTCACTCAGGCTAGTCCGTCCGGAACCCCTCGTCGGCATACGGGGGCACCCGTTACGCCCAACGCGCAGCGTTCGCACGTTATTGGACAACCGTCGGGGCGATACGCGATTCCGCAACGTGCGCCAACGCCGCGTCGGACATGAACGAAGCAAATACCGGGCAAATAAATTTTTGGCGGAATACCAACGTTTTTGCGAGATTGACCTCCAAAAATGCGGTTACGAGGCAAATACCAGGCAAATAAAACAGTTCACTATGCCCAGGCAGGCACGTACCGCATTTTCTTCCGCGCGGCGTCGGCATCCACCGGCCGGATCAACCCGTTATCCACGCATTCCCTGATCAGCCGTGAAATCTGTGAGGCCCCGGAATCCGCCATGCCGAACCGTTCGCGCAATGATGCGTTCGTCAGCGATTGCGAGTTCGCGTACTGTATGCAGGCATGCCAGTAGCATGCCTGCCGGCGTTCCTCTCCGCTCATGTCGGCGAACGCCTTGTACTGTAACAGCCTCACGCTCATACTTGGAGCGTCGCCTTCCGACTGCTGAATCTCCGGCGACGGCAATTGCGATTCCTCACAGGCATCAATGATCTTGTCCCATCCGGATCCGGCTTCCTCGCACATATGCAGCCGCCTGGCCAGCGAGGCCAACCTCGGATTCCTGGTGGCAGGCGGGTCATTCACCAGTCGCTCCACACGAATCAGCGAATTGCCGGGATTGGAGAACTCGATCCGCCCATCGAAAATCTCAATAAGAGGCCCCGCGCCGCGAATCGTCAGATCCTGATGAATCAGCATGTTGGCAACCAGCTCGCGCACCGCAAGGGTTGGATACCCCTTGAGCGTGACGCGCAGAGCACGCCCGATCTCCTCCCGCTCGGGCAACAACGCCTCCACATAGTCGATGATGGCGTCCATATCCGCATACCCCGCCGACCATATCTTGCTGCGGCTCGGCGCGGAACGCCGGCTCCCGTCATAGCGGATGATGCGCAACGCCTTGCGCGCGACCGTGGGGAAACGCTGCATATCCGTCGCAAACAGCAACGCGCCGAGGTTAGTGACTGCGTACTGGCCGCTGTCAAGCTGTTTGACGATCCGATCGGTCTCCAGAAAATGGAGTATCGCCAGACGGTTGGCGGGAACAGGCGTATCGGTTTGCTTGAAGTACCGGTCCCAGTCCAACAACGCCAAGACCTCGTCTTCGTGCAACCATTGCAATGCAATCTGGTCCTCGAACGACTCGGATTTGGTAATCTCCCACAATCGCTGTTCGCGCTGGGAATTCTTGGCCACAGGCTGCGTGGAGGTGCCGGACCGGATGTATTCCATGCCATCGAACGACACCGGATATCCGGCAGCCGGCCAGATGCGCAGCACCACCATCGGCTTGTTCCGAAACGTAGTGCGAATGAACCGAAATTCGGCGTTCTTGGAGAGTTTCAGCCGAAGCCATAACTCCAGTTCCTGACGGCTATGCTTGGCCGTCAACGGATTGAACGTGGTCCCCACAACCTCATGGGTGTCGTCACGGACACCCCACACCATATACGCGTAGTCCTGCCCCTCAATCACGGCGGAGTTGGCCAGGGCGGAGATGTCTTTGCCGATCATGAAGGCGTCATCATTGGATTCCTTGAACTCAACGGTCTGCGATTCCGACGAGTTCGCAATCAATCGAGCAATCAGCTCTTCATAGTCCTCAGGCATGGCATGCTCCGTTCCATTAGCGGTTCCCATAATAGCTCACCGCGCATATACGAAGCAAATACCAGGCAAATAAAATTTTGGCGGAATTCCAACGATTTTGGCAATCAGGCCCGGAAATGACGGTTACGGAGCAAATACCAGGCAAATAAAATCCGCACGGGTTTTCTAGCAGGCGATATATGCCGAGTCCATCTGATTTGAGGGCCCTAGGGCGGCAAACGCCGAGGCGGATACCCATCGGTTGCGATGAGGGCCCGTCTCAGTTATGGCCGGTAGACACGGTGGAACCGGTCGGCCGTTACTCGACGTTACCTACGGTGACGTCCGCGAACCGGCTTGCCGCCCGCACCCACCGTCACCGTATACGCAAAGAGGACCGCCGAAGCGACCCTCTCCGTTACTCTCGGCGGACGCCCGCCGAACGCGTCACACGCTCACGACCGCGCGCACAGAGGCCCCTGCCAGTCCGGGTACTCCACGTCTCGCGCGGATTCGACCGGCTCCTCCGACAGATGCCTGGCCGGAATCGTCTTGGGCTTGAACGGGAACCTCTCGGCGCGCATCGCCTCATAGGCGGCGATCTCGTCCTCGTGCTGCAGCGTCAGGTCGATGTCGTCATAACCGTTCATCAGACGCCAACGGGTGTAGTCGTTGACCTCGAACGGCAGCGTCACGTCGCCGCAGGTCACGGTACGTTCGCCCAGATCCACGGTCATCTCGCGGCCGGGCTCCTCCTCCAGCAGCTTCCACAGCAGCTCCACGGACTCCTGCGGCATGATGGCGGCCAGCACGCCGTTCTTGGCGGTGTTGCCGTAGAAAATGTCGGCGAAACGCGGGGAGATGACCACGCGGAAGCCGTAATCGTGCAGCGCCCACACCGCATGCTCGCGGGATGAGCCGATGCCGAAGTCCGGCCCGGCCACCAGGATGCGGCCTTTGCCGGCATACTCGGGCTTGTTCAGCACGAATTCCGGGTCACGGCGCCAAGCATAGAACAGGGCGTCCTCGAAACCGGTCTTGGTCACGCGCTTCAGGAACACGGCGGGGATGATCTGGTCGGTGTCCACGTTCGAACGGCGCAGCGGAACGCCCACGCCGGTTACAACAGTCAGCTTTTCCATCGGTGTTTTCCTTTACAGATCGGCGGGGCAGGAGATGGTGCCGCGGATGGCGGTGGCGGCGGCCACGGCGGGCGAGGCCAGATGCGTGCGGCCGCCCTTGCCCTGGCGCCCCTCGAAGTTGCGGTTCGACGTGGAGATGCAGCGTTCGCCCGGCACCAGCTTGTCCGGGTTCATGCCCAGGCACATCGAGCAGCCGGCGTTGCGCCATTCGGCGCCGAAGTCCTTGAAGATCCGATCCAGGCCCTCCTTCTCCGCCTGCAGGCGGACGCGGGAGGAGGCCGGCACCACCAGCACGCGGTGGATCGACTCGGCCTTATGGTGACCCTTCATGATTGCGGCGGCCTGGCGCAGATCCTCGATGCGGCCGTTCGTGCAGGAGCCGATGAACACCGTGTCCACCGGAATGTCCTTGATCGGCATGCCCGGTTCCAGGCCCATGTACTTGAGCGCGGAGGCGGCGGCGTTGCGCGCGGTCTCGTCGGCGATCCGCTCGGGCACCGGCACCGTGGCGGTGATCGGCGCGCCCTGGCCGGGGTTCGTGCCCCAGGTCACGTACGGCTGCAGGTCGGCGGCGTTGAGCGTCACCTCCTTGTCGAAGATGGCGTCGTCGTCGGTTTTCAGCGTCTTCCAGTAGGCCACGGCCTTGTCCCACATCTCGCCCTCCGGCGCATGCGGGCGACCCTTCAGATATTCGAACGTCACCTCGTCGGGGGCGATCATGCCGGCACGTGCGCCCGCCTCGATGGACATGTTGCAGATCGTCATGCGCGCGTCCATCGACAGCTTGCGGATGGCCTCGCCGCGGTATTCGATCACGTGGCCCTGGCCGCCGCCGGTGCCGATCTTGGCGATGATGGCCAGGATGATGTCCTTGGCGGTCACGCCTTCGGGCAGCTCGCCCTCCACGTTCACGGCCATGGTCTTGAACGGCTTGAGGCTCAGCGTCTGCGTGGCCATCACATGTTCGACCTCGCTGGTGCCGATGCCGAACGCGAGCGCGCCGAACGCCCCGTGCGTGGAGGTGTGCGAGTCGCCGCACACGATGGTCATGCCCGGCTGGGTCAGACCCAGGATCGGGGCGAATGCGTGCACGATGCCCTGGTCGGCGTCGCCCAGCGGGTGCAGGCGCACGCCGAACTCCTTGCAGTTACGTTCCAGCGTGGTCAGCTGCGTGGCGCTCGTCTCGTCCGGGTTCGGACGGTCGATGTCCACGGTGGGCGTGTTGTGATCCTCGGTGGCGATCAACTGATCGACGTGGCGCGGCTTGCGTCCGGCCAGACGCAGTCCTTCGAACGCCTGCGGGCTGGTGACCTCGTGCATCAGCATCAGGTCGATGTACAGCAGATCGGGCGCGCCATCGTCACCCTTGCGTACCAAATGATCGGCCCAGACCTTTTCGGCCAACGTACTTCCCATATTCCAAGTCTCCTTTGGTGTCAACCGTTTTGGGTTTCTCACCGTAAAAAACTTCAGCCATGCGGTATCCACATGGCCTCTCCTGTACGAGTATGGAGCCTGAACGGGGGCGCGAACTTTTGCGTTTCGAAATATGAGATGGCATAATCCAATGTATGACTGCTTCCAACACCACTGACCAGATTGCGGATCAGACCGCCGAGTCCGCGCTCAATGTTGTCCCGGATAACGAGATCCACTCCGGCGTCGGCGTGCTCGATAAAACCGTCAAGATCCTGGATGCGCTGGAATCCGGCCCGGCCACGCTGGCGCAGCTGGTCTCCGCAACCGGTTTGGCGCGGCCGACCGCACACCGTCTGGCGATTGCGTTGGAGCGGCATCGTTTCGTCCTGCGCGACCAGCACGGGCGGTTCACGCTCGGCTCGCGGTTCGCCGAGCTGGCCGCGGCCGCCGGCGAGGATCGCCTGCTCACCGCCGCCGGTCCGATGCTGCAGACCCTGCTGGACCGCACCGGCGAGTCGGCGCAGATCTACCGCCGTCAGGGCGATCAGCGCGTCTGCATTGCGGCCGTGGAACGCGCCTCCGGCCTGAGGGATTCGATTCCGGTGGGCGCCATGCTCTCGATGGAGGCCGGTTCCGCCGCGCAGATCCTGCTCGCATGGGAGGATTCGGAGCGGCTGCATCAGGGGTTGCGTCACGCCAAGTTCACCGCGGCCAAGCTCGCCGCCGTGCGCAAGCGCGGCTGGGCGGAGTCGATCAACGAACGCGACGAGGGCGTGTGCTCGGTATCCGCGCCGATCCGCAACGCCTCCGGACAGGTCATCGCCGCCATCTCCATCTCCGGCCCGAACAGCCGCATGGGCGCCGCACCAGGCCGCCGGTATGCACCGCTGGTCATGGCCGCCGGCAAGTACTTGACCGACGCGTTGGTCAAGGCCAGCGCCAGCCGCTGAAGCCGGGCCCGTTCCTGCGGTCAGCGCCGACGGCGGAAGACGCCGGCCAGCCAGGACCACAGGCCGGGCTTGCGCAGCAGATCCATGCCCTCGCTGTCCGGCTTGACACTGGTCATGCCGTAGGCGTACGCCTTCTTGGAATTCGGCTTGCCGACCAGACTGCCGAATTCCAGGAGCTGGGTTCTGGGCTCATGCGGATGACGGATGTCGAATTCGAACAGGCGCGCGGCGCGCTTCTCCGGCACCGGGCCGTATGAGCCGAACCCACAGGTGGGCGTGGCCACCAGCATGACGCCGTTATGCGTGCCCACGAACCCGTTGCGATGGTCGTGACCGACCGTCACGGCGAAATACCCACGTGTCTCCTTCAGCAGCGCGAATTCGCCGTAATCGTGGTCGGAACAGCTGATACCCTCACCCAGATAGCTGCCGGGCTCGGTTTTCGTCTCATCCAGCACGTAGCTGTGCCCGTCGAACGCGCGATACCCCTGGATCGCATTCGCCGCGTTCGCCGGCACCTCACGCAGCAGATCGTAGTATTGCGGCAGCGCCAGATGCTGGAACAGCATCGACTGCTCCCCCAGCAGCTCCGGCACCCGGCGCAGGAATTCGAACCCCTTGCCGGACGGGGCCCCGTACCCGCCGGACCGCGCGTAATCGCCCGAGTCCAGCAGCACCAGCCCCAGCACCGTATGGGTGTGGTCCACGTCGGACACCGGCAACGCGAACGTACCCGGCTCGCAGGGGTACACCATCTGGTCCAGTAGACCGGACCCCGGCATCGTGCGCGGATGGTCCATGCTGGCCGCGGTGGATTCCGGATTCAGGCACCCGGGGAATTCGCGGTAGATGGCGTCGAGCTCGGCGTTATCCAGACCGCACTGGAAATCATGGTTGCCGTAGGTCACCGCCCAAGGGATGCCGCGTTCCACCAGCGGCGCCGTGAACTGGGCGATCATGCCGCGGACCTTCTCACGCGTGCGCTCCAGGTCGGCGGCATGGCGCTCCGCCGCACGCCGGTCGGTGGACTGCTGGACGGCGGCCCACCCGTTCGACCACCTGCGCTTGCGGAAGGTGTCGGCGTAGGCCGTGTCGTACCCGGCGATCTGGTTGCCGGTGAAGATCGCGATGTCGGGTCGCGTGGCGTCCAGGGAGGCCTCGATCAACCGGATCGTGTCCGAGGAGACCTTGGGGCCGTCCTGGATATCGGCGAACTGCAGCACGCGGAACTTGCCGGATTCATGGAATTGCAGGCGTCCCAGCCGCGCGGACACGGACACCGGGCGTTCGTCGGTGGTGTCGGCCGGGCGGATGCGCGGACGCGAGGACTGCGTGGCTTTCTCACCGTGCTGCTGTTCGTTCATGGTTACAGGGTAAACCACAGGTGACGATTGTGAAAACAAAAAACCCTCGCTGTTGCGAGGGTCCTTGGCTGGGGTGCCTGGACTCGAACCAAGAATGGCTGAACCAGAATCAGCTGTGTTGCCAATTACACCACACCCCAATGGGAGGCGATACAGCTACCAGCTGCGTCGTCTTCGTACCCCCAACCGGATTTGAACCGGTGTTGGCGCCGTGAGAGGGCGTAGTCCTAGGCCGCTAGACGATGGGGGCCTGTTCAGTTTTCGTTGCTCGCTGAGCGGCAACAGATGATTAATATACAGAGGTTTCCTCACCAGCGCAAGCCACGGCGTGTCGCCTTATTTTTCAACGATTCCGATAGCTCCATGCCGGATATACGGGGCCCGCCGCTCCACGGCAGCGGGCCCCAATCCGGTCACAGATGCGCGCGCAGACCCTCCAGACGGGCGAGCGACACATCCTTGCCGACGATCTCCATCGACTCGAACAGCGGCGGGGACACGCGGCGGCCCGACATCGCCACACGCACCGGCCCGTACGCCAGACGCGGCTTATAGCCGCCCTCCTCCACCAGCGCCTTGTCCAGCAGCGCATGCAGCGGCTCGGCCTTCCAATCGTCCTCATCCACGCCACGCAGCGCCGCGATCGCCTTGTCCAGCACATCGCCGGCGGAATCCTTCAACTGCTTGCGGGCGTCCGCGTCCGGCTCGATATAGCCCTCGGTCGACAGCAGCGAACCCGCCATGCCGGACACCTCACCCAGCAGACGCACGCGCGGCTGGACCAGCGGCGCGGCGGCCGTCAGTACCTCGCGCTCACGGTCGGTCAGCGCATCCCACGAGTCGACGGACACCACGCCGTCGCGGTGCAGGTACGGCACGGAACGGCGCAGGAAATCGTCGGCATCGAGCATACGGATGTGCTCGGCGTTGATCGAGATCGCCTTGTCCAGGTCGAAGTGGGCGGGGTTGGCCTTCACGTCGCGCACGTCGAACTTCTCGACCATCTCCTGCATCGAGAACACGTCACGGTCCGGGGCGATCGACCAGCCGAGCAGCGCCAGATAGTTGAGCAGGCCCTCGGGGATGAAGCCGTTCTCACGATGCAGGAACAGGTTCGACTCCGGGTCGCGCTTGGAGAGCTTCTTCTTGCCCTCGCCCATGACGTACGGCATATGGCCGAACACCGGCATCTCCTTGGCCACGCCCAGCTCCATCAGATACCGGTAGAGCACGATCTGGCGCGGGGTGGAGCTCAGCAGATCCTCGCCGCGCAGCACCACGTTCACGTCCATCATCGCGTCGTCAACCGGATTGGTCAGCGTGTACAGCGGATCGCCGTTCGGACGCACGATCACGTAATCCGGCACCGAACCGGCCTTGAACTCGATGCGGCCACGGATCAGATCGTCGAACACGATATCCTCGTCGGGCATGCGGATGCGCAGCGCGGGCTGACGGCCCTCCGCGCGGAACGCGGCCTTCTGTTCCTCGGTCAGGTCGCGGTCGAACCCGTCATAGCCGAACTCGGCCGGACGGCCGGCGGCGATGTTGCGCTCCTTGATCTCCTCCGGCGTCGAATACGACTCATAGGCATACCCGGCTTTCAGCAGTCGGTCGGCCACCTCCTTGTAGATGGCGGAACGCTCGGACTGGCGGTACGGGCCGTGCGGGCCGCCGACCTCCACGCCCTCGTCCCAGTCCAGGCCGAGCCAGCGCAGCGCGTCGAGGATCTGGTTGTAGCTCTCCTCGGAATCGCGGGCGGCGTCGGTGTCCTCGATGCGGAACACGAAGGTGCCGCCGGTGTGGCGGGCCTCGGCCCAGTTGAACAGGGCGGTGCGGACCATGCCCACATGCGGGGTGCCGGTCGGTGAGGGGCAGAAGCGCACGCGCACGTTCGCGGGCAGCTCGGGCTTGCCGTCGGTCTTTTCCATGTTTTCAGCTTCAGTCATAGCCCCTATTGTGCCGCGCAACCGGGACGCGCCCCTCCTCGCCACTTTCCTGACGCGGCTGTGGAAAAGTCTGCGCCGGAAGGGCCCTTCCAGCCGACTAGTCAACAGTTGAAAAGTGGAATGGCATGCGGCGCGGTCCGGAAAATCTCCGGAACGGCTATACTGGACCTGTTCGCGCGGTTGGTGGCAGCAGCCGTGCCACACATCGACAATCCATACGCACCTTAACGGCGCCGGGCGGTCCACGACCGCTTTCCGGCCGGCCAGAACCCGGAAGTCCGGGAGACGACGCACCTGGCCGAACATCCGAACGGGTGCCGGTTCGATGCGACGCGCGGGCTCCTCACCTTCCCGCCTCCATCGCCTCGGATCGCAGGTATCGCGTAACCGCGCGGAAGGCAAGGTGATGACATGAGGTTGAGGATTTCACACACACCACGGGTGTCAGGCCCGTCGAACCACCGGATGACGACGCAGGCATCCGCCATGGAGCACTGGCGCGCACGGCTGACGGCGATGATCCGCAGCATGACCGCGCTGACGTTGGGGTTCGGCCTGCTCTTCGCCGCAGCCGGCTGCGGCAGCGGCGGCGCAGGGGGTTCCGACGGCGATTCGTCGATCTCGTTCATGCTGGACTGGACGCCGAACACGAACCATATCGGCCTGTATGTGGCGCAGAAGCTCGGCTATTTCGATGACGAGGGCGTAGACGTGACCATCCTGCCGACCGCGCAGGCCGGTGCGGAGACCTCGGTGGAGAACGGCGTGGCCGACGTCGGGTTCACCACGCTGAGCAATGTCACCGCCTTCAACGCGCAGGGCGCGAACCTGAAGATGGTGTTCGACCTGACGCAGCAGCCGGTGGCCCGCTGGTGCGCACTCGCCTCACGCACCGACATCTCCACGCCGAAGGATTTCGACGGCAAGACCTTCGTGAGCTTCGGTTCCGCCGAACAGACCGCCGTGCTGCGGCAGATGATCCACACCGCCGGCGGCACCGGCGATTTCGAGACCGCCACCGCAGGCACCAACACGTTCCAGGCGCTGACCAACGGCCAGGGCGATTTCGGCGGCTTCTACGCCACGTGGGAGAACGTGGAGAGCGAGCTGCACGGGCCGGCGCTGCACTGCTTCGTGGCCTCCGATTGGGGGGTGCCAGGCAACCCGGACCAGCTCGGATTCGCCGTAAACGCCGCTTGGCTGAAGGACGCCTCCCACGGCGACACGTTGCGCCGGTTCCTGGCGGCGGTGCGCCGCGGCTACGACTACGCGCTGGCCAACCCGGACGAGGCGGCGGACATACTGGTCGACCAGGCTGGCGAGGCGCAGCTCGACCCGGAACTCACGCACGCCTCGATGCAGGAGATCGTGGACGGCAACTATTGGACCACCGACGACCCGACCGCCGTGCCGGGCACCGTGAATCTGAAGGCCGCGCAGGCGTACATCGACTTCCTCTACGAGAACGGCACCTACACCGCCGCCGACGGCTCGCCGTTGCCAGCCGCCCCGCAAGCCGCCGACCTGGCCACCAATGAGTATCTGGGGTAAACGAACCTTTCCCGAGCGGCGTTCCCGGACGCCGGCGGCGTGACCATGTAGCCAAAGAACCCGCATCAATCAGGAGCAGCATTATGGCCGAGAACCGAACCGAACGATGGTGGCGCAAGGCATTGCCGACGGCGTTGACCGTCGGCGGATTGCTGGTGGCCTGGGAGTTATGCGTGCGCATCGGAGGGGTTTCCGAACGCACGCTGGCCGCTCCCAGCCAAATCGTTGCCTCGATGATCCGCACCTGGCCCGACCTGATGGCGGCCGCCGCCATAACCACGCTGGAGGCGGTGGCCGGCTTCCTGATCGCCGTGGTGGCGGGCGTGGTCATCGGCATCGGACTGCATCTGTCGAAGACGTTGAACCGCGCGGTCAGTCCGTTGTTGGTGGCCGCACAGACGATTCCGTTGATCGCCATCGCGCCGTTGTTCGTCATCTGGTTCGGGTTCGCGCCGTTCGGCAAGATCGTGCTCGTGGCCGTGCTGGGCGTGTTTCCGGTCGCTGTCGAGACCACGCGCGGACTGAACGCCGTGCCACGATTCTATGAGGATGTGGCGCTGACCTGCGGCGCGACCCGCACGTGGACGCTTTGGCATGTCACGTTGCGGGTGGCGGCACGGCAGATCTTCGGCGGCATCCGCATCTCGGCGGCCTACGTGTTCGGCACGGCCGTCACCGCCGAATACCTCGGCGCGGTCGACGGTCTGGGCATCTGGCTGCAGGCCGCGTTCAACTCGTTCCGCACGCCGTTGATCTTCGCCGCCGCCGTGGTGGTGGTGGCCGGAACCGCAATTCTGCTGGGGCTGGTGGCGCTGGCCGAACGCCTGCTGCTGGGCGGGGATGATACGGTGACGTTGGGGTCAGACGGGCAGTGACACAGTCGTCACCGGTACGCTGGCGTTCCCGTAACGGTTCCCGACCGGACATGAATCCCCACCTCCCGGATGAACATCGCATCATCGAACACGCGGACATCTGAGACAATGGAGTGGAAGACGCCCGTCGATGAAAGGGGAATCATGTCCGATTCCAACCAGTTCGGGACCACGCCCGAAGACAACCAGCAAACCCCGCTGCCCGAGCAGCCCGCCCAGACCACGGACGCCGGAGCCTCCACGCCGCAGACCCCGGCCTATACGCCGGCGCCGGAATACGGTGCCTATGCACCGGCTCAACCGGATCAACCGGCTCAGCCGACCCCGGAGTACGGTCAGTACGCCCAGTCCGCGAATAATCCCAACACGCAACCGGCCACGCCCCAGTATGGCCAATACGCCCAATACACCGGTCAGGCCAACACCTCCGCCGATCAGCAGCCCGGCAATCCCTACATCGGCGGCCAGTATACCGGACCGACTCCGACTGGCGCCCCATACACCCAGTCGCAGAGTGCACCCTATACCAGCAGCGCCAACCAGTATCAGAGCCAGTGCGCCAACCCGTACGGCCAGGCGCCGCAGTACGGCGCCCCGCTGCCGCAAGGCGTGCCCGGTTACATGCCCGGCGATCAGTCGATCGGCGTCGTGCCGCTCGATCAGCCCGATTACCGCTGCACCTTCGGCAACGCGGTCAAGCGTTTCTTCACGAAATACGCCGTGTTCTCCGGCCGCGCCTCACGCCGCGAATTCTGGTGGGTCATCCTGTTCTTCGTGCTGTGCAGCATCGCGTTGGGAATCATCGGCGGTATGTTCGCCTTCATCTCCACGGCCGTGCCCACCATCCTGAGCGTGGTGTGGTCGCTGGCCACGATCGTGCCGTACGTGGCTTTGGCCGTACGCCGTGTGCATGATTCGAACAGATCCGGCTGGTGGGTGCTGCTGCCCGGCGTCCCCTATGTGATTTCGCAGATTCTCAACTACGCGGTCGTCGCCCCCGCCACCGATCAGATCACGAACACTCTGATGAGCGTCGCGGCCGGTGCCGATGAGGACGTCGCCACGCAGATCTTCATCCATCAGGTCGAAAATCTCATGGGACCGTCGGCGATCATGACCGTCTGCGGCCTCATCTACCTCATCTCCGGCCTGGTGCTGATGTGCGCCGCACCGAATCCGGCCGGAGCGCGTTTCGACGCCGCTCGCCCCGACTCCCCAGCCCCGCAAGCCGCCGGCTACAACGCCCCCGGCTACGGCAGCGGCGCCCAGACGGGAAACAACCCGTATACCCAGAGCGGTAACCCCTTCTCCCCGCAGAACCAGTAGTTCCCGCCAAAAGGACAACCAGCCATGCACAAGCAGTATCAGGTGCCGTTCGACGCCCCATCAGCCGACGGGCAGCCCTCGTGGAGGTCCCCGCACCACGCCGATGGCGCTCCGTACGGCACCGATACGACCGGCGTCCGGGGCGACGACACGATCGTTCAAGACGTCGGCAGGCCGGATTCCACCGGTCATCCCCTTAATCTCCCGTATCCGGGCTGTCCGCCGATCCAGGCCGTCGAACGGTTCTTCCGCAACTACGCCACGTTCTCCGGCCGCGCCTCACGCAGCGAGTTCTGGTGGGCCATGCTGCTGATGGGCGTTGCCGAAGCCGCTCTGGGAGCGTTCGGCGCGGCGTCCGATATCAGCGTGTTCGGCATCATGCAGAATGTACTGTCCTTGGCGCTGTTGGTGCCGTCGCTGACCGTCAGCGTGCGTCGCCTGCATGACATCAATCTCAACGGGGCTTGGCTGATTCCGTTTGCGGGATTGACCGCCCTCGGTTCCGTCCTGGCCTTCATGGGGGCGATGGCGGCGGTATTCGTGCTGTTCCTCGTGCCGGATGTGGTGGAGCAAGGATTCGACTTCATTCTGCTGGGCGCGGTCATCACCGCCGTCGCCGGCATCGCCTATGCCGTCTGCATGGCCTGGCCCAGCAACCCGGCCGGCGCCCGTTTCGATAAATCGCGCTGACACCCGTCCGGGATCAGCAGGTATGACGCTGGTATGGCGACTGAGGCATGTGCTAATCGTTGCAACGCGGCACATGCCTCATCTCACAGCTCGACCGTCTCCTTGTTCGGATCGTCCTTGACGTGCGCGAACTTGGCGGCGAGCGCCTCTTTGCTCTTGCGCTCGTCCTCCTCCTTGGCGCGCTTCTTGGCCTCCTCCGGATCCCACAGCACGTCCTCGCGGTGCTTCGTCCATTCCGAGGCGGCCAGCGGCGCCACGATTCCCGCCAGCGCCGTCGCTGCGTCGTCCGAGCCCGCCACCGCGTCCAGCAGCCCACGGAACGCCTCCGTGTCCATACAGACGCGCGGAATCGCCAGCCGCTCCCCCAGTTCGTTGGCGTACAGGATCACCGGCAGGGCACGCGCGGCGTCGGCGGCCCCCCGCCCGGCCAGAATCCGGAACAACGCGTCGCAGGCCACGATCACGATCGCGAACCGGTGCGCGATCTCATCCTCGTCACCGCTCGGCGGCACATGCCCATCGTCGGTGGCCTTCGGTGCGATCAACGATTCCACGGCCTCCAGCATGGCACGTACGTCGTCGCCGGTCGTGTCGTCGCCCATGCCGCCGCAGCCCAGGGTAGCGGCGACGTCCGCGACCAACGTCACATCGCCGGTCTCGCTGTAGTCGGCCATCGCATCATAGGCGTCGTTCGCGGCGAGCAGCGCGTCCACTATCGTCTGCGGACGGCCGGGGATCCAGTCGGCGCCTTCGTACACGTATTCGGCGTCGGGCATGGTCACGTTCTCGCCGGTCATCATCGCGGCCATCGTGCGGGTGATGCGCACCTGCAGGTTCTCCGCGTACTTGGCGTCGTTGTCCATCTGCATGGCGTCGGTCAGCGGCCACAGCGCGATCAGCGCCGCCGCGGCCTGCACCGCCTCGCGCACGGCGGGCAACGCCGCGATTCGATCGACCACCGTCTCATCCAACTGGAATTCCGCCGTCATGTTCGCTCCTTTGCCTTGGGCAGCAGCCGTTGCCTTCCACTGTAATCCGTCATCCGTCGCGCCGGGCGACCTACTGTTCCATTGTGCCGTCACCTGACGCCCGCCGCGGGGTCGACATAGGTGATGCTCATCACATTCCCGGTCTGTGAGTCGTAGGTGATCGACGTGACGGAGGCGAGCGCTGTGTGCCGCAGCAGCATATTGTGCTCGGGGTGGCCGGTTTCCAGCAGGTGCCGGTAGGACCAGATCGGCGACTCGTGGCTGACGACGATGATCTGCTGTCCGGCGTGCTCCCTGACCTTCTCCTGGGCGAACGCGCCGACGCGGGCCGCGATCTGCCGGTAGCTCTCGCCCCAACTGGGTTTCCACAGGTTGGTGACGAGTTTCCAGTTGCCGTTGCGCCACAGCGCGCCTTCGCCATGCCCGATGCGGGTGCCGCGGAAGTTGTTGCCGGCCTCGATGATGCGCTGGTCGGTGACCAGTTCGAGCGGCTCCTCGTTGCGGGCCGCGCGGGTCTCATTGAGCGCCGTGAGGATGGCCTGCGCGGTTTCACGAGTGCGATCCAGGGGCGACGAGTAGATGGCGGCCGCGGTGTTCGTCTGGGGGTTGGCGGCGAGGTAGCGGGCGGTGGCCCCGGCCATGCGCCGGCCGCGGTCGGACAGGTGGAAGCCGGGGAGCCGCTCGTAGAGGATGTGGTCGGGGTTGTGGACCTCGCCGTGGCGGACGAAATGGATGGTGGTCGCCTGCATCTGAAACTCCTTCGGGACGACTTCGGGGTGGTGGTGTCTGGCGTGGGGAAAACTTCCGCCGTCTACTGTTCAATGTACAGCGTGTCGCCGTTAGGACAACGTTAGACTAACGGTGATTTTATTCCTACGACCTGTTGATACCAAGAAGAGAGACGGTCATGGCCAATCCTGTCATCGCCGGCATCAAGGATGTCGGCAGTCGCGTGTTCGGCGGATACGCCGAGCTTCTGCGCATACCCCACACCGCACGGTACGCCATCGGCGCGGTCATCGCCTGCATGCCGTTCCCGATGGTCGGCATGACGATCACGATCTCCGTGCAGCATTACTACGGCAACTATTCGCTGGCGGGCGCGCTGACCGCCGTGCAGGCCATCTCGCTGGCCATCGCCAGCCCGATGCTCGGCAAACTCGTCGATAAGTTCGGCCAGCGTCAGGTCTCGATTCCGACGATCTGCGTGTGGATGGTGGCCGCGTTCTCGCTGGTGACGGCGATCACCTCGCACGCCCCGGAATGGGTGCTGTTCTGCATCGTGCCGTTCATGGCCGCGATTCCGCCGTGGGGCGCGATGAACCGCAGCCGCTGGACGCACCTGCTCAAGGGGCAGCCCGAGAAGACCAACCGTGCGTTGAGCCTGTGCGGCGTGTTCGACGAATGCATGTGGGTGATCGGCAACCCGCTGGCCTCCACGCTGGCGGTGATCTCCGGCGTGCTCTCCTTCACGTTCACCGGCGTGTGCGTGCTGGTCGGCGCGCTGATGTTCCTGACCGAGCTGACGACCGAGCCGAAGTCGCAGACGCAGCTGGCGCGCGAGGCCGGCATGACCCGCGCCGAATACCGCGCGCACGTGGCGGCTCAGGCGGCGGCGCTGCGTGGCAAGGACGAGGACGGCGAGAAGGCCGCCAAGGGGTCGATCATCAGCGCCGGCCTGATTGCCGTGTGCGTCACCTGGTTCTCCATCGGCGCGTTCCAGTCGGCCACATCCATCTCGATCATCGCGTTCGCCACCGAGCAGAACATGAAGCAGTACACCGGATTCGTGTTCGCCTGCTTCTCGTTCAGCTCGCTGGTCGGCGCGCTCGTCTACGGCGCGAAGAACTGGCGCATCCCGCTGTGGAAGCGCTTCTACTTCTGCCTGGCCGTGGTGAACATCGGCATCGGATCGTTCCTGTTCGCCAAGCATCTGTGGGTGATCATGCTCATCTACCTGCTGATCGGCGTATGCCAGGCGCCGACCTGGGTCAACGGCAACCAGCTCATGCTGCATCTGGTGCCGCCGACCCGGTTCACCGAGGGCATGGCCTGGATGGGCGCGATGAATTCGATCGGTTCCTCGGCCGGCTCCGCCATCGCCGGGCAGTTCATCGACCGGTTCGGCGCGCATGGCGGGTTCATGGTGGTGACCGTGCTGGCGCTGGCGTCGCTGGCCATTGCGTTCGTGGGCTTCAAGCAGATCAAGGAAAGCACTGAGACCCCGGATCTGACCGAACTGGCGGTCTGAGCGCCGTTGCGGGGCGGAACAGGCTAAGGGACCGGGGTTACTTCGACCAGCCCTTGGGGGTATGTTCGAGCGACCACACGCCCAGCTTGTGGGAGAAGCTGTTCTGCCACTTCTCCTCCAGCTGTTCGGCCGTCAGGCGGTTGTCCGCGCGCTTCAACCGGTTCATGGCGTTGGTGTGCGTATCATCCAGCAGCCACTTGCGGATTACGAAGTTCCAGATAGCCACCACCACCGTGGCCACGATCTTGCCGACGTTGGTGCGCAGCAGGTACTCGGCGTGCTGGCTGATGAACGCATCGCGGTTCATGCCGTAGGTGGACAGCCAGATGATGGCCGCGTTGATGAACAGGCCGATGAGGGACGCGCCGACGAAGATGAGGATCTCCATCCAGCGGGCCATATCCTCACGGTGCTTGAACACGAACTTCATGCTGGCCAGATAGTTGAAGACCAGCGAAACCAGGAACGAGATGGTGCCGGCGATCACGTTGTGCATATGGAAGACGCCGACCAGCAGATTCAGGACGCCGAAGTCGATGACGGCGGCGATCACGCCCACCACACCGAACTTCATCAATTGTTCAATAAGCTTTCTCACATCCGCCCATTTAACTAGGCGGCAGTGACCGGGTGGCGCCCGCACGCGCTCCTTGCGCCCACACGCCTTTTGTCCGATTCGGGGGATTCTTTCGTTTTGGGTTCTATGGGAACGCTACCATCGAAAGAATCCCCCGATTCGGCCAAAACGACAAGTCAACGCGTGTGCAGCATACGGGACTACACTGGCGGGTAAGCATCATTGCAGCCGATAGAAGGAGGTTCCCATGCCCGTCATCCATACCCATGTGTCCGTTCCCACCACGCCCGAGCAGCGTGAGGCGCTGAAGTCCGCCTATGGCAAGGCCATCACCGCGGTGCCCGGCAAGTCCGAGGGCTGGCTGATGTGCCCGTTCGAGGACAATATGCCGATCTACTTCGCCGGCGACGATTCCAAGCCCGCCGCCTATGTGGAGGTCAACGTCTTCGGCTCCTCCGTGCCGGGCTCCGCATGGGAGAAGCTGACCCGGCAGATCATGGCCGCGCTGGAGCAGGAGCTGGGCATTCCACAGGATCGCACCTACATCCGCTATACGGCCACCACGGATTGGGGCTGGAACGGCGGCAACTTCTAGTCCCGGCCTCACCCCATACGATTACGGCCTCCCGCCCCATCGGGGGTGGGAGGCCGTTTCGCGTAGTCGCAGCGATCAGACGATCTTCGGCATCGGGGTGGTCAGCGACGTGGTCAGGTTCACATGCACCACGCCGGCACCCGCATGCACTTCGACCTTCTTGAGCGTCACCGTGCGCTCCTCCTCCGGCTTGGTGTCGTCGTCGGTCATCGTGGCCGGCGACTTGACCGCCACCACCGCCAGATCATCCAAGCTGACGCCCGCCTCGCGGCACAGCTCGCGCGCGGCGGTCAGCGAGTCAATGAAGCCGTCCTTGAGCAGGATGCGATCCTCCGGCACACCATACGCGCTCTTGGCGATCCACTTGACATTCTCCACCAGGTCCATGCCCTTGCGGCTGTGGAACTGCGGCGCCATCGGCGCATTCGTCAGCGCCTCGATGAAGCCGTCAAGCTGCGGGGCCAGCGCCTCGCCGCCGTCGCGGAACAGGTTGCCCAGAATCGGCTCGCGGAACCGCTGCTCCACGGCCACCGCCTTCAGGCCCTCGATCTGGTCGTCCTCGCCCTCCCACAGGTTGATCAGCGGGAAGGTCGGGATGTCGTAGTTCTCCAGACGCTGCACATGGAACGGGTAGCGCCAGGACAGCGCCGGATCGTCTCGCCAGGTGGAGGCACGGGTCACAACCACGGCCGCGGACGGCCACTGGGCGCCGTATTCGCGGCAGGCGATGTCCAGCCACTTCTGCGCGCCCGCGTCGGCGCCGTAACCGGCCTCGACGATCACCACGTCGTGCAGCGCGCACGCCATCTGAACCGAGACCAGCGTCGGGATGCCGAGCGACACGTTGGCGAACGGTCCGCCGTGCACATACACCGGCGAACCGTTGAGCGTCTCGGTCAGGGCCGGCTTGACGGCGTCGGCCAGCATGTTGGTGATGCGCCACAGGTCGATGAACTCGCCGAAGGCCACCGGCTTGCCGTCCTTGGTGCCCGCGATCATGGCGGCCACACGCTCGCCGATCTCCTCCATCGAACGGGAGACGACCACGATCTGCATCATCTCGCAGGTCGGGGTGAGCACCACACGCTCGGCCACGTTGTTCTTGCCGCTGTCCACGGTGATCTGACGCAGCGAGCGCGAGGGCACCTCGGAGACGCGCGGCACGAGGATCGTGTCGATGCGGCCCTCGTCCACGGCCTTCTCCGCAAAGGAGACCAGCAGGTTCTGCGCGGCGGCGATGGCGGCCATCTCGCCGGTCAGACCCCAGTCAATGAGTTCCGGATGGGTCAGCGACGCCTTGCCGCCACCGGACGCGCCACCCTTGGAACCGGCGGCGGTGATGCCCATGCTCGGCTGGCGCAGCACGGCGGCCGCATCGATGCCGCGCGCGTTCAGCGCATCGATCAGCGCGATGGTGGTGGTGGTCTTGCCCTCGCCACGAGAGGCCTTGAGCGGGGTATCCGCAGTGACCAGCACAACCTTGCCGTGCTTGCGCGGCGCATCCGGGTTGGACTTGAGGTAATCCAGATAGCCGAATGCGTCGATCTTCCTGACCAGGCCGTATTGGCTGGTGAACTCTTCGATACCGGTCATTGCCGTCCTTTCATGCGGATATACGGGTATGCCACCAGACTACCGCCCGGAGGGAACACCGCCCCCGAAGAAGACCGATCAGAAGTCGGACATGTGGAAGCCGTTCTTCATCTTCATGCTCGTGGTGTAGAGCACGGAGTCGAGCAGCTTGTCCGTTTCCTCCTTGAGGAAGTCGGCCAGCTTCTGGTTGGCGTCGGTCAGCGCGGCGCGGACCTCGTCGTTACGCACGGCGGCGATGATATCGTCCGGCTCCATCGGCTGCACATCGTCCAGATCGTCGTCATCCGCCTCGGCCTCGAACGGCTCGAACGCGAGCAGATCCGCGATCGCGGCGTCGGTCTGCGCCACATGGCGGTGTCCCCAGCCGCCGGTCTTCTCCTGGTAGCGGTCCACGGCGTTGGAGGTGTCGGCGAACGCGGCGTCGCACAGCGCGGCGATGATGCGGTTCTCCCAGTAGAAATTCTCGGTGGTCACGCGGGTGGTGGTGTCCTCCAGATACTTCGGGGTGGCGTCGATGTTCGCGTAGAACGGCATGAGGGTGTTGAACGGGTTGGAACCGTAGGCGATCCACTGCAGGGCGCGGCTGGCCTGCGGGCAGTACGGGCGGATCTGCATGACGGCCAGCTGGCTCTGGCGGTTGATACCGATCGGGCGGAACATGTGGCGGGTGTGCTCGTCGCCCAGCTTGCCGTACGGATCGTAGGGGGTGCCCTGGTAGTGCGAGCTGAGCACGTACTTGACGTCCTCGATGGTGATCTTGCGTTCCGGCTGGCGGGCCCACGGGATGTCGTCGCTCATCGGCTTGTGGTCGGCGTCCGGGCCGTCCCACACCTCGTCATACGGGTTGAGGAAGCGCTGCATGACCCAGGCGCGCGGCGTGTTGTAGACGTGGTCGGCGTCGGAGTGGGAGCCGAACGCGTCGCGCGGGTTGAACGGGGTGGTCGCCTCCACGGACAGGTCCAGATGGTTCTCGGCGATCCACTCGGCCATGTCGGCGGAGCACATGTGGTTCTCCTGGTCGCCCAGGGCGTCCTCCAGGTCGAACTCGTCGATGCCCAGCTGGTTCGGCATCGTGACGTACGCCTCGTCGGGCACGCGCTTGGCGATCCAATGATGGCCGCCGACGGTCTCCAGCCACCAGATCTCATCCACATCGGAGAACGCGACGCCGTTCATCTCATAGGTGCCGAACTCCTCCAGCAGCGCGCCCAGGCGCAGCACGCCCTCACGCGCGGTCTTGACGTACGGCAGGACCAGCGTCAGGAAATCCTCCTCGCCGATGCCGCCGGGGACCTCGGGCACATAGCCCTCCTCGCCTTCCTTGCCCTTGGCCGGCACGAGCTCCACGAACGGGTCGGCGCCCAGCACGCGCTCGTTGGTGGTCAGGGTCTCGGTGGCGCTCATCGCCACGTTGGCCTCGTTCACACCGGCCTCGCCCCAAATGCCCTCCTTGAGGTCCGCATTCGGCACGGCGGTGTACCGCATCGGATCGTCCGGCAGGTCGATCTCCACGTGGCTCAGCACGCTGCGGTACCGCCGCGGCTGTTCCTCGGGCTTGACGACGATGAAACGCTTCGGGCAGAACTCGCCGTTCGCCGAATCCTCGTTGCGGGCGATGATCGTGGAGCCGTCGTAGCTGGCATCCTTGCCGACCAGAATCGTGGTGCAGGCCATGTACCTTCATTTCCTTTCATTGTGCGCCGTCCCCGCCATGGGGAGGTTGGCCGCCGTGCGGCCTTGCAGACAGAACCGAGACGATTCTAGACCAACGGCACAGCGGCACGCGCACGACGTCCGGCTGGCAACATGGATTCGCCCCAGCCAGGGTCTCAGGCCCTGCCGGTCAGGAAGATGCCGGCCTGGTCCGGGGTCTCGCCGCAATCGCGGATGGCGTGCTGCAGCTCGTTGAGCCAGAAGCCCTGGTTCAGGCCCGGCAGCGGCTTGGACGTGCCCCAGACGTGCAGGTAGTACTCGTGGTCCTTGTCCGGCGGGTTCGGGCCGTTGTAGCGCATCGTGACCGACGGATCGGTCTCGCCGACGAACCGCGAGGCGGCGGAGGTACGCCCCTGCACGGCCTCGGGGACCATCGCGGGCATCTGGCGGGAGAAGTCCGGCGGGATCTGCAGCGCGCGCGAATCGTTGAAGTCGAACATCAGCGCATCCACCGGCAGGTTCGCCACCGACCAATGGATCCACTCGAAGCCGCACACGGGAATCGAGTCGGGGTCGAGGAACTCCCAATGCAGGTACTTGATGCGGGACTTATCGAAGTCCTCGATGTAGAAGGGGAACGACACGACCGGCGTGCCGGCGGTCTTGTACTCGGGGTCCGCCGCCTTGGCGAACACGTCCGGAATGACGGTGAAATCGGCTGTGATTCTCATGTGCCCAAGTATAGGTTCGCACTACCTCGGTTTTCAATATCGGAGGTCAGGAATATGGCCCCTCCCGCATCCGAACCCCGAGGTAGTGCGAACCGCCTTACGGCATCAACGCGCAGAACAGGGCCTCGAACACCAGTGTCGGGTTGCCGTTGCCGTTGAGCCTGCGCCGCGCCGTGGCGATGTCCTCCAGACGCCGCACGGCATCCGCGCGGCTCAGCCGCACCGACAGCTCGGTGATGGACGCCCGGTTCTCCAAGTTGATCAACCCGACCGCATCCTCCGCGTTGTTCTGCAGGACGGCCACGTCACGGTAGATGCTGGCGACCGAGTTGAGGGCCCGGTCCAGCACATCGCGGCTGCGGCGGGTTGCGCGGCGTTTGAGTTCGTCCTTCTTGGCGATGGCGTTGTATGCGCCGCGCAGTGCGGGCGGGATGCGGTCCTTCTCCCCCAGGCCGTTGACGCGCCGGAAATCGGCCTCCGCCGCCGCGGCCTGCCTGTTCACGTCCTCCTGCGCCTGCTCCTGCGCGTTCTCGATCAGCCGGCCGGCCAACAGCACGGCGTCCGAGGCACGGTTGAGATTCAGCACGCCCACGACCAGCTCGTCGCGATCGGTCATGACCCGCTCGTTCGTGGCGTACAGGCGCGCCACCCCGATATGCCCCTCCGCCAGGCGTGCCGCGCGTGCGGCCAGGTGCTGGTCCACGCCGTCATGGCGCTGCAGGAACTCTGCCACCGCCGGCGTGGATGGCACAGCCAGGTTCACGATGCGGGTGCGCGAGCGGATCGTCGGCAGCACGTCCTGGGCGCTGGGCGCGCACAGCAGCCAGATCGTATGCTCGCTGGGTTCCTCGATCTCCTTGAGCAGCACGTTCGTGGACCGTTCCAGCATGCGGTCCACATCCTCGATGATGATGACCCGCCACGGCGCCGTGCTGGGCATCTGCTCGGATTTGGCGATCAGGCCGCGCACCTCGTCGATGCCGATTGTGACCTTGTTCGTGGCCAGCACGGTCACATCGGGATGGGTGCCGGCCAGAATCTGCTCGGTCGTGCGCGTCGGGACGTCGCTGAGCCCGTGGTCGGGGCTTTCCAATGCGGCGGCGAACGCGCGCGCTACGTTGGAGCGTCCGGATCCGGGAGGCCCGCAGATCAGCCACGATTGGGCGATGGACGCGGGATCGCCGGCGGCAACGGCTTTCAACTGCTCAACGACCTGCCGCTGGCCGACGATGGCATCCCACACGCTCATCGCGCACCTCCCTCGGCCCCTGTGGGAACCCGGCCGGCATCCCCCGGCGTACGGCTCGGGTCGGACAAGGGCACCGCATGGCGAGCCAGCACGGCATCGATATCGGCACGGATCGTCCGCCATACCTCTTCCACGGGACGCGCGGCATCGACGACCAGGAACCGCTCCGGCTCGGCCTGGGCCAAGTCCAGGAACGCCCGCCGCGTGCGGTTCTGGAAATCGTCGCCGGCGGCCTCCATGCGATCAGCGCTGTGGGTCAGCCGCTCATGCGATTGCGAGGGGTCCATATCCAGCAGATAGGTGCGGTCGGGCAGCAGGTTGCCGGTGGCCCACAGGCTGAGGTTCCGGATCTCCGCAGGCGTCAGCTCACGCCCGCCCGCCTGGTAGGCCAGCGACGAGTCGAGGTACCGGTCGGTGATGACCACGGCCCCGCGTTCCAGCGCCGGCCGGATCTTCTCCGCCACATGCTGGGCGCGGTCGGCCGCGAAGATCAGGGCTTCGGCCCGAGGCGCGATGTCGGCGGCGGACGCGGGCTGCGGCGCTGCCGCGGCATCGTCATCCGCGCCGGAGGGCACGCCATGCAGCAACAGCTGGCGCAGGGCCCGGCCCAGCGGCGTGCCGCCGGGTTCGCGGGTCACGACGACGTCATAGCCCAGCGACAGGGCGTAGTCGCGCAGCCGGCCGACCTGCGTGGTCTTGCCCACGCCGTCGACCCCTTCGAACGAGATGAACAGCCCTGCCATCGACTTCCCTTTCATACGGTTCCACCAAGACGACACACCACGGTTCGCGCAACGCTCCCGTCAGTCCGACGCGAACTACTCGGCCTTGGTCTTGGCGGCCGTGGACTTCTTCTTTGTCGTCGTCTTGCGGGTCGTGGTCTTCTTGGCCGTGGACGACTTGGACGACGCCGTGCGGCGGGTCCGGCGCTTGGTCGGGCCGGCCGCTCGCTTCTCGGCGAGCAGGCGGAAGGCCTCGGCCGGATCGATCGATTCCGGGGTGTACTGCTTGGGCAGCGTGCGGTTCGTCTCGCCGTCGGTGATGTATGCGCCGTAGAAGCCGTCCTTGATGGTCACGGCCTTGCCTGTCTCCGGATCCGGCCCCAACTCGCGCAGCGGCGGCTTGGCGGCGCCCCGGCCGCGGCCGCGGCCGTACTTCGGCTGGGCGAACAGCTCCTTGGCCTTCTCCAGGTCGACGGTGAAGATCTCGTCCTCGCTGCCCAGCGAGCGCGTCTCCGACTTGCCGTCCGCGCCAGTTTTGGTCAGGTACGGGCCGTACCGGCCGTTGTTCGCCGCGATGACGGCCTGCGAGACCTCGCCGGTTTCGGCGTTCGTCTCCTCCACGGTGCCGACCTCACGAGGCAGGCTCAGCAGTTTCAGCGCATCCTCAAGGGTCAGGGTCTCCGGGGTCATGGTCTTGAACAATGACGCCATCTTGGGCTTGGGGGCCGAAGCGGCCTTGCTGCGGGTACCGCGCTTGGCGGGCTTCGTGTCGGAGGACTCCCCGGCGGCGGGCGCGGCCGGTTCGGGCGGCACCAGCGCCACGTAGGGGCCGAAACGGCCGTTGCGCACCTCCACGGTGCCGCCGGTCGCCGGGTCCACGCCCAGTGCGCGAGGGCCGCCCGCGTTCTTCTCGATCAGCTCATGGCCGACCTCGACGGTCAGCTCGTCGGGGGCGAGCGTGTCCGGCAGCGATGCGCGCTTCGGGTTGCCCTGATCGTCGAGATGGTTCATGTCCTCAAGATACGGGCCGTACCGGCCGACGCGCACGTGCAGGCCATCGCCGATCTCGATGGTGTTGATGGCCCGGGCGTCGATCTCGCCCAGCTGTGCGACCTGCTGCTGCAGGCCGGCATGCGCCTCGTCCGCGTTCGCGGCCGCGCCATCGCCGGATCCGAAGTAGAACCGGGTCAGCCAGTCGCGGCCGGATTCCTGCCCGTGCGCGATCTGGTCCAGCCCGTTCTCCATGTCGGCCGTGAACTGGTAGTCCACGTACTTGGGGAACTTGGTCTCCAACAGCTTGGTGACCGCGAACGCCAGCCACGAGGGGATCAGCGCGCGACCGCGCTCATACACGTACCCGCGGTCGATGATCGTGGAGATGATGCTGGCGTATGTGGACGGGCGGCCGATCTCCTTGGCCTCCAAGGTCCGCACCAGCGACGCCTCGGTGTAGCGTGCCGGGGGCTGGGTCTCGTGCCCGTCCGCCTGCACGGCGACCGCGTGCAGCACGTCACCGGTACGCATTGGGGGCAGCGACGCGTTCTCGTCGGACTCGGCCTGCTTGGTCTTGGCGGTACGGCCGGTTGCCTGCGACGCGGCAGCCGCGCTTGCGGAGGGTTCCGCGCCGCCAGCCGGCTGCGCGGCCTGTTCGGTCTTGGGTTCCGCGGACGCGCGACGGCCCTCCCCGGTGGCCTTCATGAAGCCTGGGAATTCGATAACCGTGCCGGAGGCTTGGAACACGGCCTCGCCGTAGGTTCCGGCGGGCGCCGACAGCCTCACGGTGGCGGTCGAACCGGTGGCGTCGGCCATCTGGGAGGCCAGCGTGCGCTGCCAGATCAGCGTGTACAGCTTCAACTGGTCGGCCGGCACCTTGGTGGCGAGCTCCTGCGGATCACGGAACCGCGCGCCCGCCGGACGGATGCACTCATGCGCCTCCTGGGCGCCCGCGGTCCGCGTGGTGTACTGCTTGGGCCCCTCGGACAGGAAGGCCTTGCCGAAATGGAACTCCACGGCATTGCGCGCCGCCTCGATGGCCTCCTGCGAGAGCGTGACCGAATCGGTACGCATGTAGGTGATATAGCCGTTCTCGTACAGCCCCTGCGCCGCGCGCATGGTCTGGCGCGAGCTCATGCCCAGCCGGTTGCCGGCCGCCTGCTGCAGCGTGGAGGTGGTGAACGGCGGCTGCGGACGACGGCGGTAGGGCTTGGTCTCCATCGACATGACGGTGAACGCGGCCTGTTCAAGCGCTGTGGCCACGGCCGTGGCCTGGGTCTCGTCCAGCTGGCGCACGTTGCCGGCGAACCCGTCCGGCGTCAGCTGGCCGGTGGTATCGAAGTCCTTGGAACCGGCCAGACGCCTGCCATCCAACGACACCATGCGCGAGGCGAAGCGCACCTCCTGCCCTTCGGTGTCAGGGGCGGCGAGCGTGGCGCTCACATCCCAGTACGGCGCACGGACGAACGCCATGCGTTCGCGTTCGCGTTCCACGATCAGACGGGTGGCCACGGACTGCACGCGCCCTGCGGACAGGCCCGGCCCGACCTTGCGCCACAGCACCGGGGAAAGCTCATAGCCGTAGAGACGGTCGAGCACGCGGCGGGTCTCCTGCGCGTCGACCATATGGGCGTCCACATCCCTGGTCTTGCCCAGCGACGCCTTGATGGCCTCGGGCGTGATCTCGTGGAACACCATGCGCTTGACCGGCACCTTGGGCTTGAGGGTCTCCACCAGATGCCAGGCGATGGCCTCACCCTCGCGGTCCTCATCAGTGGCGAGATAGAGCTCGTCGGCGTCCTTCAGGGCGGCCTTGAGTTCGGCGACCGTCTTCTTCTTCTCGCTGCCCACAATGTAGTACGGCTTGAATCCGTCCTCCACGTCGACGCCGAACTTGCCGAACTTCGCCTTGGCGGAGGCGGGCACCTGGCTGGGCTGTGCAAGATCGCGGATATGGCCCACCGACGCCATCACGGTATAGTCGTTGCCCAGGTATCCCCCGATCTTCCTGGCCTTGGTGGGAGACTCCACTATGACGAGCTTGGTGCCGTTACCCATGTCTTCTCCTTACGACTTGCGTTTGCACGTCATCTTACTCATGTCCCGACAACTATCGGCAAATCCCCAGTGTGGCGGACGGCCGCCGTCGGCACGGCATCACCGGCGGGGCGGCGCCGGGGGCGCCCCGACCAGGCCGAGTCTGGTCAACGGCGAAGCCGTGATCTGCCGCATGGCCAACGTCATGCCGAACACCAGCAGCGCCATGCCGGACACCCCGGTCATCGCGGACACACAGGCCCCCTCGATGCACCATTCGGCGCTCAGTTCCAGCCCCGGCACGATCTGCCAGATGACATACGCGGTATAGGCCAGCAGCAGTACGCCACCGGTGATCATCACCGTGCCGACGATCTGCACCGCCGGCGACGAGGCGCGTTTACCGGGCTCGTCCATGCCGGAGGTCCGGGTGAACGCCAACGTCAGCATCGCCATCGCCCCCGCAATGCACAACGCCATCACCACATCCGTCGGGCGATGCCACTTCCCGACCACCACCGAGGCCCCGACCAGCAGCGCGAACACGGCGCCGATCACGCCCGTCAGCGCGCGCCAGGCCCGCGGCACCACGCACAGCAGGGCGATGCCCGCCGCCGCGGCGAGTATCGTATGTCCCGACGGCGCGGAATTCACCTCCGGCGCCTCCACATGGATGATGAACGGACGCGGCAGATGCTCCTTCAGCAGCGAGGACGCCAAACACAGCACGGCGAACACCGCCGACTGCCCCAGCAGCCACCAACGTTTCCGCACGATCGCCACGATCACGGCCCCCACAGCCAACACCGCGCTGATGATCTGGACCACCAGGGAGACGGTGAACACACCGACCACCGGGTCGAGCCAATCCGGCAGCCGCTCCACCAGATGGCTCCACACCATATCGTCATAGGCCTGCCCATCCTCGGTGCACACCCCCAGCCACCAGACGCCCGCCGCCATGGCCGCCATCATCAACGCGAACACCACGCACAGCACGCGGCTGGAGATGCGTGGCCGCACCGTCAACGGGTCGAGCCGCGCCAGCCCCTGCTCCACCGCCGCATCATCCAACACGGCCGCGGATCCCGGCAGCGGCACCGCGGACGGACCATGCTCACCGGTATTGGACGCCAGCATATTCACCGGCGCCGCGGGATCGACCACCACCGGGGACTCCGGCGTGCTCATCGGCGCAAAATCCAACGCCGGCGCGGCCTGCTTGGCCTGCGGCGATTCTGAATGCATCTGCTGTTCGTCTGTCATACCCACGACTCTACGAGATGACTCCCGACAGGGTAGATATCTACCGTTCCTTGCGTCGGAATCCGCACAAACAGCGATCGGATACGAAAAACCTCCACGCACCCGTCAGAGGCCACTTACCCTTGCTGCATTCCTGCCCTGGGGGAGTTGGGTGACATAACGCCACATGGAGGCTTGCACCAGTGTACACCATGCCGGGACGAGGACTCTGCGTTCCGCGTGCCTTCCGCACGCCGACCGCGCGATATCGTGACCGCTTCCGCTTGTCCGTTCCATGCGCAGCCAACCGTGCCACCCGCGGTTGGGCCAAGGCGGTGGGTAGCATGGAGGGAAACGCACACGAGGTCCGTGCCGTTCCGCGGCCGGCCGACAACAGCCCTACGACTGAAGGAGTGATGATGGCTGAGGATGTGACGTATCCGGATTTGGTGGTGGTCGGCGCGGGCCTGTTCGGTCTGACGGTGGCGCAGCAGGCAGTGGAGAAGGCTGGCGCGCGCGTGCATATCATCGACGTGCGCGACCACATCGGCGGCAACGCGTACTCGTACTTCGACGAAGAGACCGGTGCCGAAATCCACAAGTACGGTGCGCATCTGTTCCATACGTCGAATCAGCGCGTGTGGGAGTATGTCAACCGTTTCACCGAATTCACGGACTACGTGCATCGCGTGTACGCCACACATGACGGCGAGGTATATCCGCTGCCGACGAATCTGGGCACGATCAACCAGTTCTTCCGTGCACACTACACGCCGGCTGAAGCCAAGGCGCTGATCGAGGAGCAGGCGGGCGAACTGGCAGGCAAGGATCCGCAGAACCTGAACGACAAGGGCATCTCGTTGATTGGACGCCCGTTGTATGAGGCGTTCATCAAAAACTACACGGCCAAGCAGTGGCAGACCGACCCCAGCGAGCTGCCCGCGTCGATCATCAATCGTCTGCCGGTACGATTCAACTACGACAACCGGTATTTCAAGGACACCTGGGAGGGCCTGCCGAAGGATGGGTACACGGCCTGGTTCGAGCGGATGATCGACGATCCGCGCATCACCGTGGAGTTGGGCGTGGATTTCTTCGACGCATCCCAGCCGTACAACAAGGCCGCGCTGAACGCGGCCGGCGTGCCAGTGGTGTACACGGGTCCGGTCGACCGCTACTTCGACTACGAATTGGGCGACCTGAAGTGGCGGACGGTGGACTTCAAAGAGGTCCGCTACGACGAGGACGACC